>NZ_JBFUFS010000007.1:0-232906 GCF_056403335.1 Rhodobacter sp. P2_H5
TGCATCAGCACGCTGGCGATGATCTGCAGGCTTGCATCAGCACGCTGGCGATGATCTGCAGGCTGTTGGCAACGCGGTGTTGCACTTCCTGGATCAAGACCTCTTTCTCGTTCAGCAAATCATCCCTGAGCCGGGCGGCCTCCCGCGCGTCGGTCACGTCCGTGACGGCCAGCAACAGCCGGATGTGATCCTTCACGCCGTCATCAAGAAGCTGAGCGTTGACCACCAGGTGTCGCGTCTTCTGATCGGGTCGCTTCAGGTCGATCTCATAGGCGTCGATCTTTGCGCTGCCGGCAGCGGTTGCCTTCAGCAACGAGGCCAACCGCGGCATCGCCCATTCGCCATGTCCAAGCGTGCTGATGCTTTTGCCAACGATCGTCGCAGGATCAATGTCAAAGGTTTTGCAGAACGAGAGGCTGGCTGCGATGATCTGCAGATCCGACGAAAGGAACAGCAGCGGCTCGTTCGAGAGGAGCACAACCGCGAGTGTGCTCGGCGCTTCGACATAGCTTTTTGATTTGGTTGGCATCTATGGCCCTCGTCGGCCGAAAACTCGCGAAGCGAGTCATCACTCGGCAGAATCGGCCTGGAACACAGAGTGTCCGCAGCATCGATCCGGCAACAAGTACCACGTTTCTCGTGTTCGGAACCAGACCAAACTGGGCAGCGCGGCAAAGAGCGGGATGGCATCCAAGTGCGGTCCCCGGGCGAGCAGGGTTGTCTCCCCGTCGCCTTGGCCGGTCTTTAGGATTCAACGCCTCATGCGCCGCGCAGCCTCAGCCCTCATCAGGTTCGCAAGGGCTCATGTCCGGGTGGCCAATGATCGCCAAGGCACGCCCGGCTGTGCGCACCTCGACGACGCGACCTTTGTTTGAAACGACGCGGGGGAGGCGATGAGGAAGCTTCAAGGCGAGGTCCGCGACGGGTGGATCACGCTCGGTGTGGCGGCGCTTGGGCGGTCGCCGCAGGATAGGTCGCCTAAGGGGGCAAACGAAATCATGCGGCAGAGCGAATCCGGTCGATGCTTCGGCTTGCGTTGTCCCAAAGCGGCCAAAGCTGGCATGTTGTTCGCGGTGCGGTGATGTTCAGAATACTCGCCACAGCGCGAAATTTCGCTGCAATATCACTGTCTTGATAAGGTGGCGGCTGGAGCGGGTGAAGGGAATCGAACCCTCGTATTCAGCTTGGGAAGCTGCTGCTCTGCCATTGAGCTACACCCGCATGGGCCGCAGAGGTAATCGAGGCAAAGCGGCGCGTCAAGTCGGGATCGGGTGTTTTGCGCAAGGCCCCTGCAGGTTGCGGCCAGGCGGAGGCGCAGAAAAAAGGGCCCCCGGACTCGCCCGGGGACCCTGCTTTGGCAGGCCTGTGTTGGGGGCTGGCACCGGCCCGGCAAAGGGTTGCACCGGCGGCGGATAGGCGCCGCCGGTGCTCGCAAGCGGGGCATGGCACCTTATACTGGCCAGGCACCGCTCGCGTCACTCGCACATCACAAAGCGTGGTTACTGTTGAAAAAGGCCACTCGTGACAAACAAAGACAACTCGTTACGCTCCCGCTCCTTACATTTTGGGCAGGAGAACGGTGTCGACGACGTGGATCACGCCGTTCGATTGCTTCACGTCGGCGATGGTGACGGTGGCGACATCGCCCTGTTCGTCCTTCAGCATGATCTTGCCGCCCTTCGAGGTGGCCTCCAGCATGCAGCCGCCGACGGTCTTGATCATGTGCTTGCCGCCGTCCGCCTTGATCATCGATTCGACGGTGGCCGCCATCGCGTCAGCCGCAACGACGTGGCAGGTCAGGATCTTGACCAGCGTGTCGTGGTTTTCCGGCTTCAGCAGGGTTTCCACGGTGCCGGCGGGCAGTTTGGCGAAGGCTTCGTTGGTCGGTGCGAAGACGGTGAAGGGGCCTTTGCCTTCCAGCGTCTCGACCAGGCCCGCGGCCTTCACGGCGGCGACCAGGGTGGTGTGGTCCTTGGAGTTCACCGCGTTCTCGACGATGTTCTTGGTTTCCAGCATCGGCGCGCCGCCGACCATCGGGTTTGCGGCCAGCGCCATGCCAGCCGTCAGCGCGGCGCAGGACACGGCGAGCGACAGAGCGATCTTCTTGGCGAAATGGGTCATGGTGGTCTCCCTCAAGCGTCTTGGAGACAGGTCCATTCCCGTCTCTCTGCTGAAGGAACGGAAGCTGGAGGGCGGAAGTTTCAGCGGCCTGCAGAATTTTCGCGATTTTCTGAAAAACTTTTGGCGGGAAAAAATTACCATTCTAAAACAAGGGGTTGGCGGAGGAAAAAAGGGGGGCTGAAATTGCCCCCCCCGCTTCGGTCCGCATCAGGATATTCAGGCCTTGATCAGCGCGCCCTTGGCGACGATCGGGCCGGTGGGCTTGCCGGTGGGCGAGCCGCCCGGCGGCTCCAGCGTCACGGCCAGAACCGCGCCTGCCGTGGCCCCCGGAAGCGAGATCACCTCTCCCGCGGCGGGGATCACGCCCAGCGACACCGGCGGGTCGTTGCCCGCGATGATCCAGAGCTCGTGGCTATGGGTTGCATCGGGCACCGAACCCGCGACGCGGGTGATGGTCAGGCGACCCTCGGTCAGGGTGGCCGCGAATTGCAGGTTGCCCTGATCGGCGGTGATCATCGCGGTCAGGTCGGGCCTTGGCGGGGTCATGGCGAGATAGGCGACCAGCGCCACCGAGGCGAGCGCCACGCCGCCCCACAGCCGCAGCCCGGCCCACCAGCTGCGGCGCGGCGGTTGCGGGAAGAGCCGGGCCTCGATCTTCGGCAAAAGGTCGGGCAGCGGGGCCGGGGCGAAATCGTCGTTGAGGCCGGAGAGGCGTTCCTCCCACCCAGCGACGCGGGCGGCGAAATCGGGCTCGCGCAGGCGGGCCTCGGCGGCGCTGCGTTCGGCCAGATCCAGCGTGCCCAGCACATATTCGCTGGCCAGGAAGTCGTCGTCTTCTTCGGGGGTGGGCGGGAAGGGCGTCATGTGTCCATGCACTCCCGCAGCTTTTGCAGGCTGCGCCGCAGCCAGGTCCGCATCGTGTTCAAAGGCACGTCAAAACGGGTCGCAAGGTCGATATAGGACTGCCCGTCGAGATAGGCGCCGCGCAGCGCCAGGGCGCGGTCGGGCTCCAGCGTGTCAAAGCAATCTGTAATCCGCCGCGCCTCGCCCCTGGCGACCAGTTGCGTTTCGGCGCGGGGGGCGGGGTCGGCGGCGGCTTCCATCGCCAGATCGTCGGAGACATGGTCAGGCCGCGCGCGCAGCCGGTCAATCGCGTGGTTGCGCGACAGGGCAATCAGCCAGGTCATGCCACGGCCCTTGGACGCATCGTAGCGCCCGGCCCTGAGCCATACCCTGGTGAAAACCTCTTGCAACGCATCCTCCGCTTCGGACCTTGTGCCCAACATACGGATCAGAACGCCCATAAGTTTCGACCCGGCCGCGGAATATAGCTGGCGAAAGGCCGCGCGGTCCTGTGCGGCCACGCTTTGCAGCAGATCTGAGATCGGATCGTCACTCATGCGGGCACTATCGGGCAATCCCTGCGGTTAGGAAAGAGGATAGCTCGCAGTTAGCGCAGGAATTTCAAAGGGCAAGGAACTCAGCGCCGCCGCCTGCGTCCGCCTTCGGTGCCCTGGCCATTGGTGTTGAAGCTGACCTCGGGCAGGGGGGCGAGATGCGGGAACAGGTCGACCGCGTTCGGGATGGCCGAGGCATTGACGAAATGCTCCTGAAAGCGCGGTTCGATGGCGGTTTCGACCTTGTGGATCTCGTGGACCACGGCTTCGATCGTATCGCGCGCGGCCCGGTTGCAGAGCGCGATCCGCGCGCCCGTTCCCGCCGCATTGCCGGCCGAGATCACATGATCGAGCGCCACATCCGGAATCATCCCCAGCGTCATCGCGTGTTTGGGCGAGATATGGGCGCCGAAGGCCCCGGCCAGCACCACGCGCTCGACCGTCTCGATCCCCATTGTGTCCATCAGAAGCTTGGCCCCGGCGTAAAGTGCCGCCTTGGCAAGCTGGATCGCGCGGATATCGCCCTGCGTCACCATGATGCGCGGCCCGCCCTCGGCCGTGCCATCGTGGAGGATGTAGGAATGCGTGCGCCCCTCGGGCACCGAGCGTGGCGTGCCGGTCTGGTCCGGCCCGCCGATCAAGCCGCTGGCATCGACAAGTCCCGCCATCCGCATTTCGGCCACCACCTCGATGATGCCGGAGCCGCAGATGCCGCTGATCCCGATGCCGGAAATCGCCTCGGCAAAGCCCGGATCGTCGGACCAGAGGTCGGAGCCGATCACGCGGAAGCGCGGCTCCTTGGTCACCGGGTCGATCTCGACCCGCTCGATGGCGCCGGGGGCGGCGCGCTGGCCGGAGGAGATCTGCGCGCCCTCGAAAGCCGGGCCGGTGGGCGAGGAACAGGCCAGAACCCGCGTCTCATTGCCAAGCAGAAGTTCGGCATTGGTGCCGACATCGACGATCAGCACCATGTCCTTGGACTTGTTGGGTTCCTCGGCCAAAGCCACGGCGGCGGCATCGGCGCCGACATGACCTGCGATACAGGGCAGGACATAGACCCTTGCGGTGCGGTTGACCGCCGAAAGATCCAGTTCCTTGGCATCGAAACTGAGCGAGCCCGAGGTGGCCAGCGCAAAGGGCGCCTGACCGAGCTCCACCGGGTCGATGCCGAGCAGGAGGTGGTGCATCACCGGGTTGCAGACGAAGACCAGTTCGTAGATCGCATCGGTCTCGACCTTGGCTTCGGTGGCGATCTCCTTGGCCAGCGTGTTGATCGCGGCGCGGACGGCGGCGGTCATCTCGACATCGCCGCCGGGGTTCATCATCGCATAGGAGACGCGGCTCATCAGATCCTCGCCGAAGCGGATCTGGGGGTTCATGACGCCGGCCGAGGCCAGGACCTTGCCATCGGTCAGATCGCAGAGATGGGCGGCGATGGTGGTGGAGCCGAGGTCGATGGCGAGGCCGAGCAGCGGGCCCTCATGGAAGCCGGGCCAGATATCCAGCATGTGATAGGCGTCGTCATGGTTGCCCTTGTTGAGCGCCACGGTGATCTTCCATTCGCCCTTGCGCAGTGCGGGTTGCAACCGGCGCAAGAGGCCGAGGTCGGCCTGAACCCCCTCGATCTGCCATTGGTCCTTCAGGGCGCGCTGGACGCGTTCGAAATCGCCGGTCGGTTCGTGCATGTCGGGTTCATCGACGGCGATGAAGTAAAGCCGCGTCGCCGGGTCCATCACCATCACGCGGTCAGAGGCGCTCTTGCGGATCACCTGCTTGTGGACCTGGCTTTCCGGCGGCACATCGACGATGACATCGCCCATCACCTTGGCCTGGCAGCCCAGACGCCGCCCGTCGATCATGCCGCGGATCCGCTTGTAGCGCGCCTCGACCTCGTTCCATTCGCTGAGGGCATCCTCGGCGACGGTGACGCCGAATTTGGGAAATTCACCATAGCCGGGCTGGATCTGGCATTTGGAACAGATGCCACGCCCGCCGCAGACCGAGTCGAGATCGACGCCCAACTGCCGTGCCGCGGTCAGGATCGGGGTGCCCAAGGCAAAGCGCCCGCGCTTGCCCGAGGGGGTGAAGATCACCAAGGCGTCGGTCGGGGCGGCATCTTTCATGGCAGTCTCCTGAAGCGTTCAGGCTTTTTAGGCCGGATCGGCGCCGGGGCAAGGGCTGAATGCGTCAGGAAGGGGTCAGGCTGCGGCATAAGGTGGCGGGGGKGGCGGCCGGGGGGCGCTCGGCGGACCCGGCTGGGGGGACTGCGCGTCCCCCCAGACCCCCCGCGCGGCACAGAATGGTCAGCGGGCGGAGGGGTGGAGGAGGGGGCGGTAGCCGGCGCTGAGGGCGGCGACGCTGGGGGCGGGGGTCATCACTTGCACCGGGCCTGTCGGACGGGGGATGGGGGAGAGGTAGCCTGCGGGCGTGAAGGGAAAGGCAAGTGCGCCGAGGATCAGCTGGGGCATGGCCTGCAGGATGAAGGTGCCGTCGGGCAGGCTCTCGGCCCGGGCGGTGTGGCGCTGTTGCTGGCGGTCAGCGGTCAGGCGGCTCGCGTGGAGATGGGCGTCCAGCGCGGGCGCCGTGGTGCCGGGCAGGCCGGCGCTGGTCCAGGCGGCGCGAAAGGCCGTGAAGGCCGTGCGGCGACAGAAGGCGCAGGGGCGGTGGCCCGCGGCGAGTGCCGTGGCCTCGTCCAGAAAGAACAACTCGGTCCAGGTGCCGGGCGACATCGGCACGCGCCGCACCTCCTTCCATGAGAGGCTGCAGCAGATCCAGGCTTTCGAGGTCCAGCGGCGGCGCAGTCTGCCTGCAGCATCGTGCAGGATGCCGCGATTGCCGGTCAGCGTGCCGCGCACCGGCAGGGCGACGATGCTCTGATCGGGCAGGACGCGGTTCTGCAGCGGATGGCCCTCCATCAGAGGAGATCCTTCACCACCGTGGCGACCATCGCGACATCGGCCTCGGTGCAGTCGAACTGGCCGACCTGGACGCGGATCAGGAAGCGGCCCTGGTGGCGGGTTTGCGTGAGGTAGATGCGGCCGTCGTCGTTGATCTTGGTGAAGAGCGCTTCGGTGGCGGCGTCGTCGTGCAATGCGAAGGTGAAGAGCGAGAGGTTGGGGCCGGTCACCACCGTCACCCCCGGCAGGCTTGCGAGGGAAGTGGCAAGGTTGCGCGACCAGAGGACATGGTTGCGGATCCGGGCGCGCAGGCCGTCGAGGCCATAGGCGCGCAGGGTGAACCAAAGCTTCAGGGCGCGGAAACGGCGACCGAGGGGGACGGTCCATTCGTTGAAGTTCACCACCTCTTCGCGCCCGGCGGTTTGCAGGAAGCTCGGGCGCAGGCCGAGGGTGCGGATCTGCGGGCCGGGGTCGCGCAGGAACTGCACGGCGCAGTCGAACTGCGCGCCGAGCCATTTGTGCGGGTTGAAGACGATGGAATCGGCGCCCTCGATGCCCTCCCAAAGCGGGCGGAACTCGGGGCAGATCATCGCGGAACCGGCCCAGGCGGCATCGACATGGACGGGCAGGTCGTAAGATTTGGCAACGGCGATGCAGGCGCCGATGCGGTCGAAGGCGCCGACCGAGGTGCCGCCGGCGCAAAGCACCACGCCGGCGGGCAAATGGCCCGCGGCGAGGTCGGCCTGGATCGCGGCTTGCAGCGCGGCGGGGTCCATCGACAGATGGGCATCGGTCGGCACCTTGACCAGATTGGCCTGGCCGATCCCCGCGACGCGCACCGCCTTGTCGACCGAGGAATGCGTCTCGGCGCTGGCATAAAGGCGCAGGCGGGGCTGGCCGGAGAGGCCCTCGGTCAGGCCCCGCCACTCCAGCGCCTGTTCGCGCATCGTGAGGACGGCCGAGAGGGTGGCGGTGGTGGCGCTGTCATGGATCGTGCCGGTGAAGCCTTCGGGCAGGCCGAGCGCCTGACGCAGCCAGTCCACCATGACCTGTTCGACCTCGGTCACGGCGGGGGAGGTTTGCCAGAGCATGCCTTGTGCTGCAATCGCATTGGCCAGCTGTTCGGCCAGCATCGAGGCGGGGGCGGCATTGGCCGGGAAATAGGCGAAGAAGCGCGGGTGTTGCCAATGGGTCAGGCCGGGCGGCACGATCCGCTCGAAATCGGCGAAGATCGCTTCCATCGGCTCGGCCGCCTCGGGCGGGGCGGGGGGGAGCTGGCGCGCGATGGCGCCGGGGATCAGCGGCGCGCGCACCGGGCGGTCACGCAGGCCGGCATGATAGGCATGGGCCCAGTCGGCGGCCCGTTTCGACCAGTCGCGCAGATCGTCATGGTTCATGGCACATCCCCCTTTTGCCCGCGATGAAAGGCAGAGTGCCGGGATCTGTGCAAGGGGGCGCTGCGCAAGGGGGGGGGCGGCCTTTGGCGGCCCGGTCGCTGGCGTCCCGCGCCTCGCGGATCGCCTTGGGCGCCCAAAGGTGGCGCGGCGGAAACAGTGGTCGGAAATCGCAGCGGATATTCTATGCCGTGCCGCAATTTTGTGGGACGGCGGGCGCAGTCCGTGTGAGATGGGGCCAGAAATACTTTGTGGAGTGAACCATGCCCCTTTCCCGCCGTCTGTTCCTTTTGTCGGCCTGTGCCCTGCCTTTGGCGGCCTGTGGCAATGTCTATGAAACCTCGTTCCCGGCCCAGCTGTCGCC
This sequence comes from Rhodobacter sp. P2_H5, assembly GCF_056403335.1. Lineage (NCBI taxonomy): Bacteria > Pseudomonadati > Pseudomonadota > Alphaproteobacteria > Rhodobacterales > Rhodobacter > Rhodobacter sp. P2_H5. Next base: position 8,174 of record NZ_JBFUFS010000007.1, read on the forward strand.
GGAGGTGACGCGCGGCTGGCGGGTCGCCTCGGTTCAGGTCAGCGTGCCGCAGAGCCTGACCGTGTCGGAAGAGGCCGCCTGGATCCCGCACGCCGACATCGTCTGGCGCGAGGATGATCCCAAGGGCGACCGTCATGCGCAGGTGGCGGTGATCATGCAAAAGGCGATCGCGGCCGGCGCGAGCGGCTTGCGCGGTCCGTTCCCGGTGGTCCTGCAAGCCACCGTCAGCCGTTTCCACGCCCTGTCCTTCGAGGCCGAGACCCAGCTGTCGGATGCGGGCGTGCACAACATCCAGTTCGACATCCAGGTTGTCGATGCGCGCAGCCACCAGATCCTGTCGGGGCCGGTGCATATCCAGGCCGACCTGCCGGCCTGGTCGGGCCAGCAGATGAAGGACGCACGGGCGCGGGGGGTGACGCAGAAGTCGATGATCACCCAGCATGTGGCGGCCACCATCGCGGCCTGGCTTGGCATCGGGCCGGACGACAGGGGCACCTTCTCGCGGCTCGGCGACTGATCCTGTGGCGGGCGCTGCGCCGCCCGCAAGTTTCCCCTTGGTTTGGCCGCCTTCTTTCGCTAGAAGGCGGCGCATGACGGGCAAAAGCATCATCAACCTGTGCTGCATTACCGACTGACTTTCGTCAGGCGGCTCCGTCCTTTCGTCACTCTGAACGAAGCCGGTTCCGCCCGCGGGGGGATTTGGTGGGCAATTTGGGGCGATTGGAGGGACCATGACGACGATCCGGCTGCATAACACGGCGACGCGCGCGAAAGAGGATTTCGCGCCGATTGATCCCCTGAATGTGCGGATCTATGTCTGCGGACCGACAGTCTATGACCGCGCCCATATCGGCAATGCGCGCCCCGTCGTGGTGTTCGACGTGCTGTTCCGGCTTTTGCGCCATGTCTACGGCGCGGATCATGTGACCTATGTGCGCAACTTCACCGATGTCGATGACAAGATCAACGCAACCGCCCAGGCCCGCAAGGCCGCAGGCGACCCGCGCGATCTGGAGGCGCTGATCCACGAGCGCACCGATGAGACCATCGCCTGGTATCACGCCGACATGGACGCCCTGGGTGCTTTGCGCCCGACGCTGGAGCCGCGCGCCACCGATTTCATCGGTCAGATGATCGCGATGATCGAGGGGCTGGTGGCCTCGGGCCATGCCTATGAGAAGGCGGGCCATGTGCTGTTCCGGGTGCGCTCCTACAAGGACTATGGCGCTCTGTCGGGCCGCTCGGTCGATGACATGATCGCAGGCGCCCGGGTCGAAGTGGCGCCCTTCAAGGAAGATCCGATGGATTTCGTCCTGTGGAAGCCCTCGGATGCCGATCTTCCCGGGTGGACATCGCCCTGGGGCCGCGGGAGGCCCGGCTGGCATATCGAATGCTCGGCGATGAGCCATGAATTGCTTGGTGCCTCGTTCGACATTCATGGCGGCGGGCTCGACCTGCAGTTTCCGCACCACGAAAACGAGATCGCGCAAAGCCGTTGCGCCCATCCCGAGGCGGGGTTTGCCAGGGTCTGGATGCATAACGAGATGCTGCAGGTCGAGGGGCGGAAGATGTCGAAGTCGCTCGGCAATTTCTTCACCGTGCGCGATTTGCTGGACAAGGGTGTACCGGGCGAGGTGATCCGGATGGTGTTTCTGGGCACGCATTACGGCAAGCCGATGGACTGGACGGCGGAGAAGGCCGCGCAGGCCGAGGCGACCCTGCGCAAGTGGAGAGGGCTTGTCGCGGGCATCGAGCCCGCGCCAAGCCCGCTGCCGGGGGTGATTTCTGCGCTGGTGGATGATCTGAACACGGCGGGAGCTTTGGCGGAGCTGCATGCGGCGGCGGGGCGCGGGGATTTCGCGGGGCTTCTCGCCTCGGGGCGGATGCTGGGGCTTCTGACCGAGGAGATGGGGGCTTGGGCGGGGGCGGTGGATCTTTCGGCCCTTGCCGGCAAGCTCGCGGATCTGCGGGCTGAGGCCATGGCGCGCAAGGATTTTTCCCAAGTCGATGCGCTGAAGGCGGCGCTGACGGCGGCGGGGGTGGAAGTGCGGATGTCGAAGGCGGGGGTGGAATTGCTGCCCGGTGCCGGCTTTGACGCGGTGAAATTGGAGGGGCTGAAGTGAGCGATTTTTCTGCGAAAAATCAGGGGGGCTGCCTGCCCCCCTCGGCCTGCGGCCTCACCCCCGGGGGATATTTGGACCAGCGTGAATGGGTGAAGGCATGAAAGAGCGGCTTTACCTGTTTGACACCACCCTGCGCGATGGCCAGCAGACGCAAGGTGTGCAGTTTTCGACCAATGAGAAGCGGCAGATCGCGGTGGCGCTGGATGCTTTGGGGGTAGATTTTATCGAGGGCGGCTGGCCGGGGGCCAACCCGACCGACAGCGAGTTCTTCGCCAGCCCGCCGCGCACGCGGGCCACGATGACGGCCTTCGGGATGACCAAAAGGGTCGGGCGTTCGGCTGACAATGACGATGTGCTGGCGCTGGTCCTGAATGCGCAGACGCCGGCAGTCTGTCTGGTTGGCAAGACGCATGAGTTTCATGTCACCACCGCTTTGGGCGTGACGCTGGAGGAGAACCGCCAGGCCATCGCCGAGAGCTTTGCCCATGTCGTGGGGCAGGGGCGCGAGGCGCTGTTTGATGCCGAGCACTTCTTTGACGGCTACAAGGCCAATCCCGGCTATGCGCTCGACTGTCTGCGGGCGGCCTGGGAGGCCGGGGCGCGCTGGCTGGTTCTGTGCGACACCAACGGCGGCACCCTGCCGTCGGAAGTGTTCCGCATCGTGCGGGAGGTGATCGCGGCGGGCATCCCGGGCGACCGCCTCGGCATCCATTGCCATGACGACACCGGCCATGCGGTGGCGAACTCTCTCGCCGCGGTCGAGGCCGGGGTGCGCCAAATCCAGGGCACGCTGAACGGATTGGGCGAGCGCTGCGGCAATGCCAATCTGACCACGCTGATCCCGACGCTGCTTCTGAAGGAGCCCTATGCCAGCCGGTTCGACACTGGCGTCACGCCAGAGGCGCTGAAGGGTTTGCTGCGCGACAGCCGGATGCTCGACGATATCTTGAACCGGGTGCCTTTGCGCCAGGCGCCCTATGTCGGGGCCTCGGCCTTTGCGCACAAGGCGGGGCTGCATGCCTCGGCCATCCTGAAGAACCCTTCGACCTACGAGCATGTCGACCCTGCGGTCGTGGGCAACGCCCGGGTCATCCCGATGAGCAATCAGGCCGGCCAGTCGAACCTGCGCGCCAGGCTGGCCGCCATCGGCATCTCGATCGCGGCGGGGGATCCGCGGCTGTCGCAGATCCTGGATGCGGTCAAGGAGCGTGAGGATCAGGGTTATGCCTATGATGGCGCCCAGGCCTCGTTCGAGCTGCTCGCGCGGCGCGCCTTGGGCCTCTGCCCGAGCTTCTTTGAGGTGCTGCGCTACCGGGTGACGGTGGAGCGGCGCAAATCCTCCTCCGGTCGGACGACCACGCTGTCCGAGGCGGTGGTGGTGGTCAAGATCGGCGATCAGATGATGATGTCGGTCAGCGACAGTGCCGATGAGACGGGGCATGACCATGGCCCGGTCAATGCCTTGTCCAAGGCGCTGGCCAAGGACCTCGGCCCCTATCAGGCGGTGATCGACGATCTGCATCTGGTCGATTTCAAGGTCCGCATCACCCAAGGCGGCACCGAGGCCGTGACCCGTGTCATCATCGATTCGGAGGATTCCTCGGGCCAGCGCTGGTCAACGGTCGGCGTCTCGGCCAACATAGTGGACGCAAGCTTCGAGGCGCTGCTCGATGCGGTGACCTGGAAGTTGATCCGCGATGTCGGTGCGGGGCAGGCGGCATGAGCCTGGATGCCTGTGCCGCCCTGGTCCAGCGCGGCGACCCGGACCGCTTTGCCGCCGTCATGGCGGCGCCTCCGGCGGCGCGGGCCCGGCTTTGGCCGCTCTATGCCTTCAATCTGGAGGTCGCGCGCGCCCCCTGGGTCACCCAGCAACCGCTGATCGCGGAGATGCGTCTGCAGTTCTGGCGCGACATGCTGGCGGCCCCGACGCCGCGCGCGCATGAGGTGGCGGGACCGCTTCATGCGCTGACCAGCCAGACCCCGGGCCTCGCCGCCCTGCTCGACCGGGTGATCGAGGCGCGCCGTCATGACATCAGCCGCGAACCCTTTGCCTCCGCCACCGCCTTTGACGCCTTTATCGAGGAGACCTCGGCCAGCCTGTTCTGGGCTGCCGGTCTGGTGCTGGGGGCCAGGCCCGAGGCCGAGACCGCCTTTCGCGCCCTGGGCTGGGCCTCGGGCCTTGCGAACTATCTGCGCGCGGTGCCGGCGCTGACCGCGCGCAACCTGCGGCCGCTGGTCGACCCGGACCCCAAGGCGATCCGCATCCTTGCGGCGGAGGGGCTGAACCACCTGACCATCGCCCGCAACCAGCGCAGCACTTTCGGTGCCGCCGCCCCTGCGGCCCTCGCCGGATGGCAGGCCGGGCCGCTCCTGCGCCAGGCTGAGGACAACCCGACCCGTGTGGGCGAGGGCAAGCTCGCCCTGTCGGAATTCGCCCGGCGCGGCGGCTTGCTCTGGATGGCGCTGTCAGGACGTTTCTGATCCCGTTTCAGTCCAGAACTTTGGTGAACCGCAGCGCGGTCGTCGGCATCTGCGCATAGCCCAAGCCCTGATAATAGCGATGCGCTGCCAGATTGCCCGGATGGGTGCCGATGATCAGGTAGCTGCAGCCGAGGTCCCGCGCGAGGGCCTCGCATGCGGCCACCAGGGCGCGGCCCACCCCCTGACCCCGCGCCGCCTCGGTCACGAAAAGATGGTGCAGATCCATCCCGCGCGCGCCGTAGCCCAGCCGGGCGAGGGGCAAGGTCGCCGCATAGCCCAGAAGCCCCGCCTCCCCCTCCGCCACCCGGACGCGAAACCAGGGCTCCGGCCCGAAGACATCCCGCGCCAGGCTCTCCGCCGTCAGCAAGGGCTCATCGGCGTGATGCCGGGTCAGCGCCTGCACCATGGCCAAAAGTTCCGCCTGATCCGCCGCCACCGCCGCCCTGATCCGCATGATCCCCTCCCGCAAAGCCAGAGGGGTGCAAAGGTTCCCCCCCGCACCCCCTTTCATTCTGGCAAAATATCCCCGCCGGAGGCTCTTAGCCCATCAGCGCCGCGACGCCGGGCAATTCCTTGCCCTCCATCCATTCAAGGAAGGCGCCGCCGGCTGTCGAGATGAAGGTGAAGTCCTGCGCCACCCCGGCATGGTTCAGGGCCGAGACCGTATCCCCGCCGCCTGCGACCGAGATCAGCTTGCCGGCCCGGGTCAGCTCCGCCGCGGCCCGTGCTGCCGCCGTGGTGGCCGCATCGAAGGGCGTGATCTCGAAGGCGCCGAGCGGGCCGTTCCAGATCAGCGTCTTGCAGGTGGCGAAGACCTTGGTCAGTTCGGCCACGGTTTTCGGGCCAGCATCCAGAATCATCTGATCGGCCGGGCAATCCTTGGCGGCCACGACCTTGTTGGCGGCCCCCGCCTTGAATTCGCCCGCCACGACCACATCGACCGGCAGGTGGATGGTGCAGCCCGCGGCCTTGGCCTTGGCGACGATCTCCAGCGCCGTCGGCGCCATGTCGCGTTCGGCCAAGGATTTGCCGACCTCGATGCCCTGCGCGACGAGAAAGGTGTTCGCCATGCCGCCGCCGATCACCAGATGATCGACCTTGGTCACGAGGTTGCCCAGAAGCTCCAGCTTGGTCGAGACCTTGGCCCCGCCGACCACCGCCACCACCGGGCGCTGCGGCGTCCCGAGGGCCGCTTCCAGCGCCTTCAGCTCCGCTTCCATCAGACGGCCCGCCGCTGCGGGCAGAAGTCGGGCCAAGGCTTCGGTCGAGGCATGGGCGCGGTGCGCGGCCGAGAAGGCGTCGTTGACGAAAATATCGCCCAATTCCGCCATTTGCGCCGCAAGGGCCGGGTCATTCTTCTCTTCGCCGGGGTGAAAGCGGGTGTTTTCCAGAAGGACCACATCACCCTGGGCGGCCGATTTGATCGCCGCTTCGGCCACCGGGCCAACGCAATCGGCGGCAAAGATCACCTTGCGGCCCAGCGAGGCCTCCACCGCGGCGCGGATCCGGCCAAGGCTCATCTCGGGGACGACCTTGCCCTTGGGCCGGTCGAAGTGGGCCAGAAGCACGACCTGACCGCCCAGCGCTATGATATCCTCCACCGTGGTGCGGATCTTGTCGATGCGGGTCGTGTCGGTGACCTCGTCACCTTCCATCGGCACGTTGATGTCAACTCGCGTCAGCACAACCTTGCCCGCCAGCGCCACATCGTCGATCGTCTTCCAGGCCATCCTTGCCTCCTGTCTGATTTGTTCCTGTTTCCGCGCAAAGGCGGCAAAGGTCAACTGTCGGGCCTTTCCCTTGACCCCTGCTTTCGGATAGTTTCGCGGCCAAATGCAAGCCCAGCCCGCTTCCGAAAGGAACGGCGCAACAAAGGACGGACCGATGCCCGAGATCAAGGACCCCGAGAACACGATCATCATCACGCTCAAAGGCGGCGATGTGGTGGTTCAACTGCTGCCCGACGTGGCCCCGAAGCATGTCGAGCGCATGAAGCAACTGGTCCGCGACGGCGCCTATGACCACGTGGCCTTCCACCGCGTGATCGACGGTTTCATGGCGCAGACCGGCGATGTCGAGAATGGCAACATGGAAAAGGACTTCAACCTGCGCCGCGCCGGCACGGGTGGTTCGTCCTACCCCGACGTTCCGGCCGAGTTTTCCAACCTGCCGCATGACCGCGGTACGATTGGCGCCGCCCGCTCGTCCAACCCGAACTCGGCCAACAGCCAGTTCTTCATCAACTTCTCGGACAACCACTTCCTGAACAAGCAATACACGGTCTATGGCCGGGTGATCTCGGGGATGGAACATGTCGATGCGATCACCCGCGGCGAGCCGCCGGCCAATCCCGACCGCATGATCTCTGTCAAGGTGGCCGCCGATGTTGCGTAAGCTTCTCGCGGCGGCAGCCCTTGTGCTCCTTTCGACCCCGGTCTTTGCCGAGGGCGACGGCCCGGGCCCGAACCTGGTGATCGAGGTTGCCGGCACCGCCAATGGCAAGATCGTCATCGACCTGAACCCCGACATCGCGCCGAAAGCCGTGGCTCAGATCGTGGCCCTGGCCAAGTCGGGCGCCTACAACAACGTGGTGTTTCACCGCGTGATCGACGGTTTCATGGCGCAGACCGGCGATGTGAAATACGGCAAGAAGGGTGGCGACACCTCGATGGCCGGCATGGGCGGCTCCGAAATGGCGGATCTTCCGGCCGAATTCTCCTCGGTGCCGTTCGAGCGGGGCATCGTCGGCATGGCGCGGGCGCAGGACCCGAACTCGGCCAACAGCCAGTTCTTCATCATGTTCGCCCCGGGCGATTTCCTCAACGGGCAATATACCGTGGTGGGCAAGGTGATCGAAGGCATGGATGTGGTGGACCAGATCAAGCGCGGCGAAGGCGCCAATGGCGAGGTCAAGGACCCCGACGTGATGACGAAAGTCACGGTCCAGGAATAGGCGAGGCGGACCTGCGGGGCCCCGGCCCCGTGGACGCCCCCGAATGAGCGAAAGGCCCGCCGTGTTCCGGCGGGCCTTTGTCTTTGGTCTCAGCTTTCGGACCCACGTGCCCGGGGCTGGCCCCGGAAGATGGATATTTGGATCTGGATGAAATCCCGGGAGGGGTGCCCGGGGCCTAACCCAGGATCACCAGCGCATGGCGTTTCTTGCCGGCGGTCAGCTTCATCGGCTCGGCCAGTTCGCCCGCGCCCACCCGGTAGCCTGCATCTAGCACGATCTCGTCATTCATCCGCGCGCCGCCTTCGGTGATCAACCGCTTGGCATCCTTGCCGGTCGAGGCCAGACCGGTGCGGACGAACAATTGCGCCATGGTGATGCCCTCGGCCAGTTCCGCGGGGGTCAGGGTCAGGGTCGGCAGGTCGTCGCCGACGCCGCCCTTCTCGAAGACCTCGCGCGCCGTGGCTTCCGCCGCCGCCGCCGCATCCGCCCCGTGCAGAAGCGTCGTCACCGCATTGGCCAGCGCGATCTTGGCCACGTTGATCTCGGACCCCTGCAGGGCGCCAAGCCGGGCGCAGTCCTCCAGCGGCAGGTCGGTGTACAGCTTCAGGAACTTGCCCACGTCGGCATCGGTCGTGTTGCGCCAGAACTGCCAGAACTCGTAGGGGCTGAGGAGGTCGGCATTCAGCCAGACCGCGCCATTCTGGCTCTTGCCCATCTTCTTGCCATCCGAGGTGGTGAGCAATGGCGAGGTCAGGCCATAGACCTCATGCTCCACCACCCGCCGGGTCAGATCGACGCCGTTTACGATATTGCCCCACTGGTCCGAGCCGCCCATCTGCAAGAGACAGCCATAGCGGCGGTTCAACTCCAGGAAGTCATAAGCCTGCAGGATCATGTAGTTGAATTCGAGGAAGGACAGCGACTGCTCGCGGTCCAAGCGCGACTTCACGCTTTCGAAACTCAGCATCCGGTTGACCGAGAAATACTTGCCGATGTCGCGCAGGAAGCCGATGTAGTTCAACCCGTCCAGCCATTCGGCATTGTTGACCATGACGGCATCGTTCGCCCCCGCGCCAAAGGTCACATAGGGCGAGAAGGCGCGCTTGATCCCGGCGATGTTGTCGTCGATCTGGGCATCGGTCAGCAGCGGGCGCTCGTCGGCCCGGAACGAGGGATCGCCGATCTTCGTCGTCCCGCCGCCCATCAGCACGATCGGCTTGCCGCCGCATTTCTGCAGCCAGCGCAGCATCATGATCTGGATCAGCGATCCGACATGCAGGCTTTTCGCCGTGGCGTCAAAGCCGATATAGCCCGGCACGACCCCTTTGAGAAACGCCTCGTCGAGCGCCTGATAATCGGTGCAATCGGCCAAAAAGCCACGCTCGATCATCACACGCATGAAGTCGGATTTCGGATGGTAGGTCATGAGAGCCTCATCTACTAAGCTGGGCGTAAAGGTAGCAGTGCTATATCGGGGGCGGGGATGAAGGGAAAGGGTCTGGAGGCACCGGTTTGGGTCTTGGGCACCATGTCGGGCACCTCGCTTGACGGGGTGGATGCTGCGATGGTGCTGACCGATGGGGTCAAGGTCGTCGAATTCGGCCCGCATGCCTACCGCCCCTATAGCGCCACCGAACAGGCGACGATCCGCGCCGCCTTCGGGCGCTGGCCCGGCGAGGAGGGCGTGGACGCCGCCGCCGAAGTGGTCGAGGCCGCCCATATCGAGCTGATCTCGCGCTTTTCCAACGTGACCCTGGTCGGCTTTCACGGCCAGACCCTGGCGCATGACCCGGGCGGGTGCGGCACCCATCAGGCCGGCAATGGCGCGGTCCTGGCCGAGGTGCTGGGCCTGCCGGTCGTTTGGGATTTCCGCTCCTCGGATGTCGAACTGGGCGGGCAGGGCGCGCCGCTGGTGCCCTTCTTTCACCACGCGCTGGCGCGGATGATCGGGGCCGACGCGCCGCTGGCGTTCCTGAACCTCGGCGGCGTCGGCAATCTCACCTGGGTCGATCCGCGCATCGCGAAGCCGGAATCCGCAGGCGCGCTTCTGGCCTTCGACACCGGCCCGGCCAATGCGCCCCTGAATGACCTGATGCTCGCCCGCAAGGGCCAGACGCTGGACGCGGGCGGTGCGCTCGCCCTTTCCGGCACGGTGGACGAGGCCGCAGTCGCGGCCTTCCTCGCCCATAACTATTTCTACCGGATGCCGCCCAAGTCGCTGGACCGCAACGCTTTCCCCGACCTGATGGCATCCGTGGCACAACTCGGCGATGCCGACGCTCTGGCCACTCTGACCGCCTGCGCCGCCGCCGCCGTCGCCAAGGGCGCCGAGCATTTTCCCAAGGCCATCACTCAACTTCTCGTCGCCGGGGGCGGTCGCCACAACGCCGCGCTGATGCGGGAGCTTGCGCAGCGCCTGCCCAACGTCAGCCCGGTGGAAACCCAGGGCCTCAACGGCGACATGCTCGAGGCGCAGGCCTTCGCCTATCTCGCAGCACGGGTCAAAGCCGGCCTGCCGACCTCCTGCGCCAGCACGACCGGCGTGCCCGCAGCGGTCGGTGGCGGCAAGATCAACCTGCCCTGACCCCTTCATTGGTCCATAAATATCCCACGGGGTGCGCAGAAGTTTGCTACGAAGTAGCGAAGAAACTTCGTAGCGGGGGGTGTGAAACCCCCGGCGCTCTCAACCAGCTCAGGCGGCAGCAATATAGCGCTGCATCGCCGCATCGACGCCATTGGCCCAGACGTAATCCAACGCCTCACCAAAGCGCGCGACAAAGCCCGCGTTCTGCGCCAGGTCGCCATAGACCGGCTCCATCCCAATCCAGGCCGCCGGATTGCTGCGCGCGGCCCTGGCATTGGCCTGCAGCAGGTCCCAGTTCGGATCGTTGGGCTCGATGACCTCGCCCGCCTCGGTGGTGCCAAAGCAATAGCGGCACCACATGGCCGACAGAAGCGTCAGCCCCTCGGCCTTGCCACCGGCGGCCAGCGCCTCGCGGATCGAAGGCACGATGAACTTTGGCTGGCGGTTCGACCCGTCCAGACAGAGCCGCCGCTCGGTATCGGCCACCTCGGGGTTGGAGAAACGCTGGATGATCAAGGCCTTGTAGGTCGCAAGGTCCTGGCCCGGCACCGGGGGGACGATCGGCAGGATCTCGCGGCTTTCGATCGCGTCGAGGAATTTCGGGATCAGCGCATCCTGCATCGCCTCATGGACGAAATGGATGCCCTTGAGGCCGCCCGGATAAGCGATGATCGCGTGGCCGCCGTTCAGGATGCGGATCTTCATCACCTCAAAGGCATGAACCTGATCGGTGAAGGTGACGCCAACCTTTTCGAGGGCAGGGCGGCCGGCGGGGAAATTGTCCTCCAGTACCCATTGCCGGAAGGGCTCGCAGGTCACCGGCACCGGGTCGTCGGCCAGGCCGAACTCTGCCGCCATGGCGCGTTCGCGCGGGCCGGTGGCGGGGGTGATGCGATCGACCATGCCGTTCGGAAAGGCCACATGCGCCGCGATCCAGTCGGCAAGGTCGGGGTCCGACAGGCGCGCGGTGCCCACGACGGCGGAATGCGCCACATGGCCATTGCCCGGCAGGTTGTCGCAGGACATCACGGTGAAGGGCTGCACCCCCGCCGCCCGCCGCGCCTTCAGGGCGGCCACGATGGCGCCGAAGGCGGTTGCAGGTTTGGAAGGATTGGCGCCGTCGGCGGCGATCTCGGGAGCGGTCGGGTCGAAATGGCCCGCCGAATCAATGAAATAGCCGCCCTCGGTCACGGTCAGCGAGACGATGCGGATCTCGGGCCGGGTCATTGCGGCGATGAGGCTGGCATTGTCGGGCTCGACCGGCAGGAAGTCGATCATCGAACCGATCCGCCGCGCCGAACGGCCCGAAGGGTCAAGCTCGATCACGGTCGACAGGCAATCCTGCACCAGCATCGCATCGCGCATCCGCGCGTCGGGCGCCCGGACCCCGGCGCCGATGATCGCCCAGTCGTGGCTTTCCCCCAGCGCGAAAAGATCGTCCAGATAGACCGCCATATGGGCGCGGTGAAAATTGCCGAGGCCGATATGGACGATCCCGGCTTTCAGGCTCTTGCGGTCATAGGCGGGAAGCTTTGCTTGCATGATCAGGCCATCCAGTTGCCGCCGTCCACGCCGAAGCATTGGGCGACGATGTAATCGGCTTCCGGCGTGGCGAGGAATATCGCCATGCCGGTCAGGTCTTGTGCGGTGCCCATGCGGCCAAAGGGGACCGCATCACCCACTTCGCGCTTTTTCTGGCCGGGCAGCTTGTTCTCGTAGCGGGCAAAGAAAGCATCCACTCCGTCCCAATGCTCGCCATCCACCACGCCGGGGGCTATGGCATTGACGTTGATCCGGTGTTTGATCAGGTCGAGCCCGGCGCTTTGCGTCAGGCTGATGACGGCGGCCTTGGAGGCGCAATAGACCCCCACCAGACCCTCGCCGCGACGGCCCGCTTGGGAGGCCATGTTGATGATCTTGCCGCCTTCGCCGCGCGCCACCATGTGGCGCGCCGCCGCCTGCAGGCAAAACAGCGTGCCCGCGACGTTGACGCTGAACAAACGTTCGTAATCGGCGCGGGTGATTTCGACAATCGGTGCCGCCGAGAAGAGGGCCGCGTTGTTGACGAGAATATCCAGCTTGCCCAGCTTCGAGATCGCCTCGGCAAAACCCGCCTCGATGCTGGCGGCTTGCGTGACATCCATCTGCACCGACACGGCCTGCGGGCCGAGACTTGCCGCCGCCTTGGCCACCGCATCGGCATTGATATCGGCGAGGGCGACCTTGGCCCCCTCGGCGATATAGGCCCGGGCGAATTCAAGCCCGATGCCACGGGCCGAGCCGGTGATCAGCGCGGTTTTTCCCGCAAGCCTGCTGCCTTGGGTGCTCATGCCAGGGCCTTTCCGTCCGGGCCAAAGCGGTGCACCTTGCCGGATTGCGGCATCAGGTTGATCCGGTCGCCGTGGCGCAGTTTGACCTCGCCGCCGGCGCGCACGTTGATCGTGCCGACCGCCTCGGTCTGCACCTTGAGGAACGTGTCCGAGCCGAGGTGTTCCGACAGGCCGACAACCCCCGCCCAACCACCGACATCCACGATATCAAGATGTTCAGGCCGCACGCCGATGGTGGTGGCGCCGAGCTTTTGCGCCTCGGCCCCGGTGATCAGGTTCATCTTGGGCGAGCCTATGAAGCCTGCCACGAAAGTATTGGCCGGGTTTTCATACAGCGTCAGGGGCGAGCCCACTTGTTCGATCCGGCCCGCATTCAGCACGACGATCTTGTCGGCCATGGTCATCGCCTCGACCTGGTCGTGGGTCACATAGATCATCGTGGTCTTGAGCTGCTGGTGCAGTTCGGTGATCTCCTGCCGCATGTTGACGCGCAAAGCGGCGTCAAGGTTCGACAGCGGTTCGTCAAACAGGAAGGCAGCGGGTTCCCGAACAATCGCTCGGCCAATCGCGACGCGCTGGCGCTGGCCGCCCGACAATTGCCCCGGACGCCGGTCAAGGTAGTTGGTCAGGTTCAGCACCTTGGCCGCGGATTGCACCTTGGCCTCCTGCTGCTCCGGCGTCATGCCCGCCATCTTCAGGGGGAAGGCGATGTTCTTGCGGACACTCATATGCGGATAAAGCGCATAGGACTGGAACACCATGGCCAGGCGGCGCTGCGCCGGGGGCAGATCGGTGGCGTTCTTGCCATCAATCGCGATCTGGCCCGAGGTGACATCCTCCAGCCCGGCGATCAGCCGCAGGAGCGTGGACTTGCCACAGCCCGAGGGGCCGACGAAGACGACAAACTCGCCGTCTTCGATGTTCAGGTCGATCGAGGGGATGACATCGACATCCCCGAAGCTCTTCCGCACGGCGTTGAGAGTGATTTTACCCATTTTGTCCTCACTTCACCGCGCCAAAGGTCAGGCCACGGACGAGTTGCTTTTGGCTGAACCAGCCCAGGATCAGGATCGGCGCAATGGCCATGGTCGAGGCCGCCGAGAGTTTTGCGTAGAACAACCCCTCCGGAGAGGAATAGCTGGCGATGAATTGCGTCAAAGGTGCTGCGTTATGCGTGGTCAGCTGCAGGGTCCAGAAGGCCTCGTTCCAGGCGAGGATGACGTTCAAGAGCATGGTCGAGGCGATGCCCGGCACGGCCATCGGCGTCAGGATATAAAGGATCTCGGACCGCAGGGTGGCGCCATCCATCCGCGCCGCCTCAAGAATTTCCCCGGGGATTTCCTTGAAGTAGGTGTAAAGCATCCAAACCACGATCGGCAGGTTGATCAGGGTCATGACGGCGACCAGCCCGGTGCGGGTATCCAGAAGCCCCATGTTCTTGAAGCCGAGGTACATCGGGATCAGCACGCCCACCGCCGGCATCATCTTGGTGGACAGCATCCACATCAGCAGGTCCTTGGTCCTGCGTCCGGGGACAAAGGCCATGGCCCAGGCCGCCGGGATCGCGATGATCAGGGCCAGAATGGTGGAACCGACCGAGATCACCACCGAGTTCATGAAGTGCAGCGAGTAGTTCGAGCGGGTCTGCACCTCGGCGTAGCTGTCAAAATTCCACGGCGACAGCAGCATGTCGAGCGGGTTCTTGATCGCGTCGCCCTCGCTGTGAAAGCTCATCAGGATGGTCCAGAGGATCGGAAAGAAGATCAGAAGACCAATGCCCCAGGCGGCGACGGTGGTGACGGCTTTGCGGGTGTTTGTGACTTTGCGTGCCATGATTGTTGCCCCTCATGCGTCCAGGTTCTTGCCGATCATGCGCATCACGAAGAAGGCGACGATATTGGCCAGGATCACCGCGACGATACCGCCTGCTGACCCCCCGCCGACGTCGTAGTTCAACAGCGATTGCACATAGACCAGGTAGGTGATCGTCGTAGACGCGGTGCCGGGGCCACCATTGGTGGTGACGAAGATCTCGGCAAAGACCGACAGCAGGAAGATGGTCTGGATCAGGATGACCACGGTGATGGCGCGGGTCAGATGCGGCACCGTCAGGTAGATGAAGCGCGACATCCAGGAGGCGCCGTCCATCTCCGCCGCTTCCTGCTGCTCGCTGTCGAGCGATTGCAAGGAGGTCAAGAGGATCAGCGTCGAGAAGGGCAGCCATTGCCAGGCCACGATGACGATGATCGACAGAAGCGGCGATTGGCTCAGGAAATCGTAGGGCTGCATCCCCAGACCCTTGGCGATATGGGCGAACATGCCATTCACCGGGTTCATGAACATGTTCTTCCAGACCAGCGCCGACACGGTGGGCATCACGAAGAAGGGTGCTATCACCAGAACCCGCACCACGCCCTGGCCCCAGAAGGGCATGTCCATCAAAAGCGCCAGAAGTACCCCGCCGATCACGGTGATCAGAAGCACGCCGACCACAATCGCCACCGTGTTCCACAAGGCCTGCAGGAAGGCGTGATCGGTGATGAAGTAATAGTAGTTCGACAAGCCGGCCCAGCCGGTGTTCTGCGGGCTGAGCAGATTGTAGTGGATGAAGCTGAAGTAGACTGTCGTGACCAGGGGCACGATCATCCACAAGAACAACAGGATGACCGAGGGCGCCACCATGAAGCGGGCGGCAAGGCGCGAATGCTGGGTGGCCATGACGGACTCCAAACGCGAATTTCGGGGAATTTGGGGGGAAAGATGCGGGGCCGCCCTTGGGAGACGCGGCCCCGCCCTGACGGCCTGTTACTTGATGTAACCGGCTTTGGTCATCGCGGTGGTCACCAGGTCCTGCGCGTTCTTCAGCGCATCTTCCGGCTTGGTGGTACCTGCCAGAGCGGCCGAGAACTGCTGACCGACTTCGGTCGCAAAGCCCTGGAACTCGGGGATCGCCACGAACTGCACGCCGGTATAGGGCACCGGGTCCACGGTCGGATGGGTCGGATCAGCGGCGTTGATGCTGTCCAGCGTCATCTTGGCGAAGGGCACCTTGGCATATTCCGGGTTCGCATAAAGCGACGACCGGGTGCCCGGAGGCACGTTGGCCCAGCCTTCCTTGGAGGCGACCAGCGCCAGATAGTCGGGGTTGGTTGCCCAATCGACGAAGGCCTTGGCAGCCTCGACCTTTTGCGAACCGGCCGGGATGGCCAGCGACCAGGCCCAGAGCCAGTTGCCGCGCTTGCCCAGACCATTGTCAGGGGCCAGAGCGAAGGCCATCTTGTCAGCCACGGTCGAGTCCTTGCCGGTCACGAACGAAGCCGCAACGGTCGCGTCGATCCACATGCCGCAATGGCCTTGCTGGGTCAGCGCCAGGTTTTCGTTGAAGCCGTTGTTCGAGGCGCCGGGCGGGCCGTAGTCGTTCATCAGGTGCAGATAGAAGGCCAGGGTATCAGCCCAGGGCTTCTGGTCGAACTGGGGCTTCCAGTCCATGTCGAACCACTTGGCGCCGAAGGAGTTGGACATGGCGGTCAGGAAGGCCATGTTCTCGCCCCAGCCGGCCTTGCCGCGCAGGCAGATGCCGTATTGTTCCTTGGACTTGTCGGTCATGGCCGCGGCGGCCTTCTCGATATCGGCCCAGGTCGGCGCGTCGGGCATCTTCAGGCCGGCCGCATCCATCAGGTCCTTGCGGTACATGACCATCGAGCTTTCGCCATAGAAGGGCGAGGCATAGAGGTGGCCATCGACCGTCAGGCCGCCAGCGATTGCGGGCAGAAGGTCGTCTTTCTTGTAGTCCGCCGGCAGATCGTCCAGCGAGACGAGCCAGCCCTGCTTGCCCCAGATCGGAACTTCATAGGTGCCGATGGTCAGAACGTCGAACTGACCGCCCTTGGTGGCGATGTCGGTGGTGACTTTCTGGCGCAGGACGTTCTCTTCCAGCGTGACCCAGTTGACGTGAATGTCGGGGTGCTTGGCATAGAAATCATCCATCAAGCCCTGCATCCGGATCATGTCGCCGTTGTTCACGGTCGCCACAGTGATCTCGGTCGTCTCGGCCATGGCCATACCCGACAGGGTAAGCGCGGCCGTCGCGCCAAGAAGCGCGCGCAGCGTCATTTGCATTGGTATCCTCCCAGATCAGCGATTGAGCATTTCATCGCTTAGTGGGCAATTACTCATACGAAGCCGTGATCCGTCAAGCCCCATTCCACGCCGCAGTTGCGAAGGGATCAGCGCGCCAGAATCGCGGTTGCGGTATGTTCGTCGGTGATCAAGCCATTGATAATGCGCGATTGCAGCGCCGCAGCAATCGCGCGGACCTTGCTGGGTCCGGCCGCGATTCCAATCGCGGTGCGGGCCAGGCCAGGCTCGACCCGGACCCCGCCGGTGCGGCGATTGGTGCCGACTTCCAGGTAATTGCCGTGCGAATCATAGACCCAGCCGGCAACCTCGCCGGTCGCGCCGGCCTGCTGCATGTCCTCCAGCTCGCCCAGGGTGACGAAGCCGTCGGTCAAGAGCGGGGCATCCATCGACATCTGCCCGACGCCGACGAAGATCACATCCGCGGCGCGGGCGAGGTCGACCACCTTGCGCACCGGCCCCAGCGCGTGGAAAGCCGCGTTCTCCTCGGGCGTGGGCGAGATCACCGGCACCGGCATCGGGTAGTGCGGTGCCCTCACCTTGTCGGCGATCCGCATCACGACATCGAAGAAGCTGGCCGAGCCGTCCGGCGCGATATTCCCGA
Organism: Rhodobacter sp. P2_H5; assembly: GCF_056403335.1. Taxonomy (NCBI): domain Bacteria; kingdom Pseudomonadati; phylum Pseudomonadota; class Alphaproteobacteria; order Rhodobacterales; genus Rhodobacter; species Rhodobacter sp. P2_H5. The sequence continues at coordinate 25,386 of NZ_JBFUFS010000007.1, forward strand.
TCAGCGAGACGAGGCGGTGCTGCGGCGCCTCGACCTCCTCCATCGCATCGACCATGCCGCGCAGGAACCGTCCGGTGCCAAGCGCGATCACCTTGGGCTCGGGCATCCGCAGCACGCGCTCCAGTTCCGCCGCGGCCACGGGCGAGGTGGCGCGCACCAGATCGCCGCCGATGCCGGGCGAGGGCGCCACCCGGCACCGCGTCAGCCCATAGCGCGCCATCAACTCGGCCTCGAGCGAGAGGCAGGTGCCGATCCGGTGCGACAGGCGCACCTGGATCAGGCCTTCGGTCACCGCCCGGCTGACCAAACGCTGCGCCCTCTGGCGCGAGACGCCAAGTTCGGCGGCGATCTGGTCCTGGGTCAGGCCGCCGAGATAGTAAAGCCAGCCGGCGCGGGCAGCCTCGTCCTGAAGGCTCGCATCCGATTCGGGTCTGGTGACTGGACGGGCCATCAAAGTCTCCGCGACAGGGCAGGGTGCAGGTCCGCAAACCCCGCGAATTCGGTGAATGTCAGATGAGCGCTGGCATCGGGCGGCGCGTCAAGGCTTTGGCCGCGCAGATGGCTGCCGCCGACAAAGCGCCAGACGACCATCCCCGCCGCAAGGCCCGCCCTGACACCGTTGAGCGAATCCTCAATTACCAGACAGCGCGCCGGGTCCACGCCCCGCGCCGCCGCCACATGCAAGAATAGATCCGGCGCCGGCTTGCCCCGCGCCACCATGCTCGCGGTGTAAAGCCCGTCGCCCACCAGATCGGCCAGCCCCGCGATCTGCAAGGACCGCGCCGCGCGCTTCGGGCTGGAGGAGGTCGCCACGCACCAGGGCAGGGCCAGCCCGCGCAGGGCCTCGGTCACGCCGGGCATCACCTGCAGCCCGGCCTCGAAGGCGGCCATCAGACGGATGCGGTACTGATCCTCGAAATCCGCCGGCATATCCAGACCGAACTCCTGCCGGATCTGCGCCATCACGGTCGGATAGCTGCGGCCCAGAAAATGCTGTCCGACATAGGCCAGGTCGATCTTCACGCCAAAGCCCGCCAGCGCCTCGACCAGCATCTGCGCGCTGATGATCTCGGAATCGATCAGCACCCCGTCGCAGTCAAAGATCACCAGATCGAACATGTTCTCCCCCTCAGGTCCGGTGCCTCGCACGGGTTTCGGCCCAAACGGGGGCTTTTGTCCAGCCTTGATGCGTGGCAAGCCTGTGCCGTCGCAAGGGGAGAGACGCTGATGCTGTTCGCCTATCGCACTGAAAACGGCAAGCTGGTGGCCTCGGACCCGGCCTCGGCCCTGTGGCTCGACCTCTGCAAGCCCGAGCCGGAAGAGGTGGCTTCGGTGGCGGGTCTGGTGCCCGAGGTGCCGACGCTGGAGGATCTGGAAGAGATCGAGATTTCTTCCCGCCTCTACCGCGAGGACGGTTTTGATTACATGACCGTGCTGGTGCCCGGCCTGTCGCGCGAGGATTTCACCACGCCGGTCACCGGGCCGGTGGCCTTCATCCTGGGTCAGGGGCGGGTGATGACGGTGCGCTACCACACCCCGCGCCCGTTCGAGACCTATGCCGGGCGCGCCGACAAGGTGGCCCTCGGTTGCGCCGGGCCGGACCGCGTCTTCCTCGGCCTCTGCGAAGAGATCATCGGCCGCATCGCCGACCTGATGGAGGGGGCGGGCCGCGAACTCGACAAGATCACAAGGGCGATCTTTTCGACCGAGGGTCTGGGGCCGGAGGCCGCCGTCCTGCAAAAGGCGCTGGAAACCTCGGGCCGGCAAAGCGACATGGTGGGCAACTGCCGCCTGTCCCTTTTGACCCTTGACCGCGCCCTCGGCTTCTTTCGTGTCGGGCTGGAGGAACGCGGCGCGGTCGAGCCCTTCAAGGCCACGATCATCGGCCTCAGCAAGGACATCCAGGCTTTGGAGGTCCATGGCGATTATCTCTCCTCCCGTGTCGCGCAGGCGACAGACGCGACGCTGGGCATGATCAACCTTGCGCAGAACACGACGGTGCGGATTGTTTCGGTGGTGGCCGTGCTGTTCCTGCCGCCGACGCTGATCGCCTCGGTCTATGGCATGAACTTTCACTTGATGCCGGAACTGGACCTGACCTTCGGATATCCGATGGCCTTGGGCATGATGGTGGCCTCGGCCTTGATCACCTGGGCGGTGTTCAAGTGGAAGAAATGGTTGTAACCCACGGGTAAAGAATGAAAATAACCAGTCTTGAAACCATCGGGAACGAATTTGTCACCTTCACCCGTCTGACCACCGAGGATGGTGCGCAGGGCTGGGGTCAGCTTTCGACCTACAACGCCGACATCACGGCGGAAGTCTTTCACCGCCAGGTCGCCCGCCACGCCCTGGGCACCGAGGTCGAGGATATGGAGGACACGCTCCGCCTGATCTCGGAACGCGAGCACAAATACCCCGGCAGCTACCTGCGCCGCGCCCAGTCGGGCCTCGATACCGCCGTCTGGGACTGGCGCGGCAAACAGGCGGGCCTGCCGGTGGTGCGCCTGATCGGCGGCACACCGGGGCGCCTGCGCGCCTATGCCTCCTCGATGAAGCGCGACATCACGCCGGAGGATGAGGCTGCCCGCTTTGTGAAGCTGCGCGATACGCAGGGTTTCACCGCGTTCAAATGGCGCGTCGGCGCCGAATGCGGGCGCGGCCGCGACGAATGGCCGGGGCGGACCGAGGCGGTTATTCCCATCGTCTCCAAAGCCTTGGGCGACGGCATTGACAAACTGGTTGATGGCAATTCCTGCTACGGCCCCAAGGCAGCCATCGCGGTCGGCCATCTTTGCCAAGACCACGGCATCGGCCATTTCGAGGAGCCTTGCCCCTATTGGGAGGTCGATCAGACGGCAGAAGTCCGCGCCGCCCTGACCCTTGACGTGGCGGGTGGCGAGCAGGATTGCGAGTTCACCGCCTGGCAGCTCGCCATCGAACACAAGGCCGTCGATATCCTGCAACCTGATGTCATGTACCTCGGCGGCCTCTCCCGCACGCTGGAGGTTTGCCGGATGGGGGCCGCTGCCGGCCTGCCGATGACACCGCATGCCGCCAACCTCGGCCTTGTCACGCTCTGCACCATGCATCTGCTCAAGGCGATCCCGAACCCCGGCAAATATCTGGAATTTTCCATCGAGGGGCTGGACTATTACCCTTGGCAGGAGGGGCTCTTCGCCAATGACCCCTACCAGATCGAAGAGGGACATGTCATCGTGACCGAGGAACCGGGCTGGGGCATGGTGGTCCACCCCGATTTCCTGTCTCGCGCCACCTATCGGGAGAGCCGCCTATGACCCAGACCATCCTCATCACCGGCGCGGGCTCTGGCATCGGGCGCGCCACGGCGCGGGCTTTTCTGGGCGCCGGCTGGCAGGTCGGCCTGATCGGCCGCCGCGCCGATGCGCTGGAGGAAACTGCGGCCGAGGCGCCCAACGCGCTCCTGCTGCCCTGCGACGTGGCCAAACCCGCCGAGGTCGACCGCGCCTTCACCCGGCTGGTGGAAACCTTCGGCCGGCTCGATGTGCTCTTCAACAACGCCGGAATCGGCACCAAGGCCGCCCCGATCGACGAGATCCCGGTGGAGGATTTTCTGGAGCTGTCCAACGTCAACATCACCGGCATGTTCCTCTGCGCCCGCGCGGCCTTTGGCCAGATGCGGCGTCAAGACCCGCAAGGCGGGCGGATCATCAACAACGGCTCGATCTCGGCCCATGTGCCGCGCCCGGGCTCAGTGCCTTACACCATGTCGAAACATGCCGTGACCGGGCTGACGCGGACCTTGGGCCTCGATGGCCGCGCTTTCAACATTGCCTGCGGTCAGATCGACATCGGCAATGCCCTGACCCAGATGGCCGCGCGCTTCCAGCACGGCGTGCCGCAGGCCGATGGCCAGATCAAGGTCGAACCGGTGATGGATGTGGCCCATGTGGCCGAGGCCGTCCTGCAGATGGCGAACCTGCCGCTGGAGGTCAACGTGCCCTTCATGACGCTGATGGCGCGCGATATGCCCTATATCGGGCGCGGCTGAAGTGCGCCGGTCGCTCAGCCGCGCGGACGCCGGCGCAGCATGTTGAGGCAGGCATGCAGCACGACGCCGATGGTCAGGCAGCCGGTGACGACCAGAGTAAGGGTCATGGCGTAAGTCACGGTCATGAGGGATCCTCCTTGAATCAAATCACAGCAACGGTTTGCGGCAATTCTGTGGCCTCTGCAGCCCCTTTCTGCCGCGTCGCGGCAAAGTCGGCAGTCCTCCGCTCAAACTGTAACAGGCAATCTGGGGTTGATATCTTGATAAATGGTTAAACCGCCAATTCGATCCCATGGCTGTGCCGGCCTGTCATCAAATCTTTGACCTCTCCGTGCCAGGATCCGCCGCGTGGCTTGCGGCAGTGACCAAGGCCTGCCAGTTTGCCGCCAAATTCCCGATCATCTCCCCCGACAATACCCTGCGAGGACCCCATGCCGCTGACTTTGCCCGCCTTCACCAACCCCGGCCGTTTCTGGCGCGGCAATCTGCACACCCATTCGACCCGCTCGGACGGGGTTCTGCCGCCCGAGGAGGTCTGCCGCCGCTATCAGGCCGAGGGCTATGATTTCCTCGCCCTGACCGACCATTTCGTCGGCCGCTACGGCTATCCGATTGTCGACACCACGGGCTACCGGCGCAATGATTTCACCACGATCCTCGGGGCCGAGCTGCATTCCGGCGCCATGGCGAACGGCGAGCTTTGGCATATCCTCGCCGTCGGCCTGCCGGAAGATTTCGCCCCCTCGAACTCGCCCTCCTTCCTGCCCGAACCGGGCCAGGAAACCGGGGCCGAGATCGCCGCCCGCGCCGTGGCCGCCGGGGCCTTTGTCGCCATCGCCCACCCGCAATGGTCCGGCCTGACCATGGAGGACGCCCGCACCATCACCGCGGCCCATGCGGTCGAGATCTACAACCACGGCTGCGCCACCGGCTGCGACCGGGCGGACGGCTTTGCCATCGCCGACCAGCTCCTGACCGAGGGCCGCGCCCTGACCCTGATCGCCACCGACGACGCGCATTTCTCCGAACCCGACCATTTCGGCGGCTGGGTCATGGTGAAATCCCAGGAAAACACCCCCGAAGCCCTGCTCGCCGCGCTGAAAGCCGGGGCTTTCTACTCGAGCCAGGGGCCGGAGCTGCGTGACGTGCGGGTGGAAGATGGCCATCTGGTGGTCGAATGTTCCGCCGTCTCCTCGATCATCGCGATCGGCTGGGGCACGGGGGCCAAGGCGGTGCATGGCAATTCCCTGACCAAGGGGTCCGTGCCGATGGAGCGCCTGAACAACTCGCCCTGGGTGCGCGCCGCGGTGATCGACGCCGCAGGCCGCCGCGCCTGGTCGAACCCGATCTGGACCGGCGCCGCCGAGAAGAACCCCCGCGTCCTCTAGAAGGCGCCGATTGCGCCTCCCACCAACGCGCCGGTGTCCGGTAGGATGGGCAATTTGCCCATCTTCCCAAGCCTATAGCATGGTCGACAGCCGATACCCCGGCGCATAGGCGAGCCGGACCCAGGTGATCGGCGCATCCGGCGCCCAGGTGCAGCGTTCGGTCACGAAAACCGCCGTGCCCTCGGGCACCGCCAGGGCCGCCGCTTCCGCCCCGCTCGCCGGTTCGGCGGAAAAGGCGATGTCGCCCGTGGTGAAGGACACTTCCGAGACCAGCCACTCGTTGGCGCTGATCTTCGTGAAATCCGGCAGGGGCGCGGGCAGGGCGGCGGGGTTCAGCCAGCGCTCCTCGACCACGAAGGGCCGGCCGGAGGCGAGGTGCAGCGTCTTCAGATGCAGCATCTGCAGCCCCGGATCGCGCAGGCCCAGCCGCGCCGCCACCGGCACCGGCGGATGGGCGGTTTCCTTCTGCAAAAGGCGCAGGCCATAGACCTCGCCCCGCGCCTCAACCTCCGAACGGATCAGGGGAATATCCAGCGTCGCCTTGCGCACCGGCAGGACGGCGACCCGCGTCCCCGCCTTCCGGCGCCGTTCGACCACCCCGCTGCGGGCCAGTTCCGACAGCGCGCGGTTGACGGTGGCGCGCGCCACGCCAAACTCCTGCGCCAGGGCCTCCTCGCCCGGGATCAGCGCGCCCGGCGGCCAGAGGCGCGAGCGGATGCGCGCCAGAACCTCGCGCCGGATCTCCTCCCACCCCGCCATCAAAGCGCCTCGGCCAGCCGCGCCATCACCCGGCCGAACCGCGCCTGCACGGGCCCGCGCGCGACATGGCGGCCGTCCTGCACGATCGCGCGGCCCGCCGACCACAGATGCTGCACCATCCGGTCATCGCCGGCAAAGGCGAAGGTGTCGAGCAAGCGGTCGCCCCTGCGCCCCGCCATGTCCGGTCCCGAAGCGTCCAGCGCCAGCAGATCCGCCCACATCCCCACCTCGATCGCCCCCGAGGCGCGCCCGGCGGCCTGCGCCCCGCCCGCCACCATGCCGTCAAAGATCACCCGCCCGACCGAGCGGCTGCCATCGGCCAGAACCGCCCGCGCCTTCATGCCAAGCCGTTGGGAGTATTCCAGAATCCGCATCTCCTCCGAGAGCGAGATCCGCACATTGCTGTCCGATCCGATGCCGAACCTGCCCCCCGCCGCCAGATAGCGCGCACCGTCAAAGATGCCGTCGCCCAGGTTGGCCTCGGTGATCGGGCAAAGCCCCGCCACGGCGCCGGAAGCGGCAAGGGCCAGCGTCTCGGCCGGTTCCATCTGCGTCGCGTGGATCAGGCACCAACGGGCATCGACCGGCTCGTGCGCCAAAAGCCAGGCCACCGGGCGCTGGCCAGTAAAGGCCAAAACCTCATCCACTTCAGCCACTTGCTCGGCGACGTGAATGTGGATCGGCCCAGGCGACAGCGCCGCCGCCGCCGACAGGCTGGAGGCCGAGACCGCGCGCAGCGAATGCGGCGCCAGACCCAGACCGGTATCCTCCGGCAGCGCCGACAGATGCACCTTCGCTCCGGCCATCAGCTCGGCAAACCCCGCCATGTCGTTGCCAAAGCGCAGCTGCCCGCCCGCCAAAGCGCGCCCGTCACAGCCGCCGCGCTCGTACAGGACCGGCAGCAGGGTCAACCCCAGCCCGGTCGTCTTTGCCGCCGCCGCAATCCGCCCCCCCATCTCTGCCCGGTCGCTGTAAGATTTCCCGCCAAGCCCATGATGCAGATAGTGAAACTCCGCCACGGCAGCATAACCCGCCTCGGCCATCTCGACCATAACCATCGCGGCAATCGCCTCGACATCCTCGGGCGAAAGCTGCTCCAGAAAGCGGTACATCAGGCTGCGCCAGGTCCAGAAACTGTCCTGGCCCGCGGTGCGGAACTCGGTCAGCCCGGCCATCGCGCGCTGGAACATGTGCGAGTGCAGGTTGACCGGCGCCGGCAAAAGGCAATCCACCCGCTGCGCCCCCACAGCGGCGCCACCCGGCGTCACGCCGGTGATCCGCCCCGCGGTGACCTCGACCGTCACATCTTGCGCCCATCCTTCGGGCAAAAGCGCCTGTTGTGCGTGCAGCAGCATGGCCTCTCCTTGACAGGTGAATATGTATAGACATAATAGCCATATATCCAGACATAAGGCAAGAGCATGTCGATTCTTCTCAGCAATGCAACGCTCGCCACCATGGTTAACGGCTATGGGCTGATCCCCAAGGCCGCTGTGGTGATCGAGGACGACAAGATCGCCTTCGCCGGACCGATGGAAAGCCTGCCCGCGGCCCATGCCCACCTGCCGCCGCATGACCTCGGCGGGCGACTGGTGACCCCGGCTCTGATCGACTGCCACACCCATATCGTCTTCGCCGGCGACCGCGCGAATGAATTCGAGATGCGGCTGAACGGCGCCAGCTATGAGGAGGTGGCTCGCGCCGGCGGCGGCATCGTCGCCACCGTCCGCGCCACCCGTGCCGCCTCCGAGGAAGAGCTTCTGGCCCTGGCTCTCGCCCGCGCCGACCAGATCATCGCCTCCGGTGCCGCGGTGATCGAGGTGAAATCCGGCTATGGCCTGACCGTCGCGGACGAGATCAAGATGCTCCGCGTTGCCCGCCAGATCGCGGCCAACCGCCCGGTGCGGGTCAAGGTCACTCATCTGGCTGCCCATGCCATCCCGCAGGAATATGCAGGCCGCTCCATGGCTTACATCGACGAGGTGGCGATCCCCTCGCTGCGCCAGGCCGCCGTTCTGGGCCTCATCGACGCGGTCGATGCCTTCTGCGAGGGCATCGCCTTTTCCCCCGCCGAGGTCAGCCACCTGTTTGACGAGGCGGTGCGGCTGGGCCTGCCGGTCAAGCTCCACGCCGAACAACTCTCGGACCTGAAGGGCGCCGTCATGGCCGCCCATCACGGTGCCTTGTCGGTCGATCACCTGGAATATCTGCGCGCCGACGGGGTGGAGGCGATGGCAACCGCCGGCTCGGTCGCGGTGATCCTGCCGGGGGCGTTCTACGCCCTGCGCGAACGCCAGCTTCCCCCGATCGAGACCTTGCGGGCCGCCGGCGTGCCGATGGCGGTGGCCACCGACTGCAACCCCGGCACCTCGCCGATGACCTCGCTGACGCTGGCGATGAACATGGCCTGCATCCTCTTCCGCCTGACCCCGCTGGAGGCTTTGCAGGGCACCACGGTTAACGCCGCCCGCGCCCTGGGCCTGACCGATTGCGGCGTGGTGGCCCCGGGCAAACGGGCCGATCTCTGCATCTGGGAAGCCAAGCATCCCGCTGAAATCTCTTACAGAATTGGAGCAACTGCGCTCCGTTCCCGCATCTTCGGAGGCCGCTTTGACGCCTGAAATCCTGATCCCCGGCGAGACGACCCTCGCCCAACTCGAACGCCTCTACCGCGAGGAGGCGCCCGCCACTTTGCACCCCTCGGCCCGCGCCGGCGTCGAATGGGCGGCTGCCCGCATCGCCGAAGCAGCGGCGGGGACCGTCGCCGTCTATGGCGTGAACACCGGGTTTGGCAAATTGGCGAGCCTGAAGATCGCCCCGCAAGACACGGCAAAGCTTCAGAAAAACCTGATCCTGTCGCATTGCTGCGGGGTAGGGGAGCCGATGCCCCGCGCCGTCGCCCGCCTGATGATGGCGCTGAAGCTTCTGTCCTTGGGCCGTGGCGCCTCGGGCGTGCGGTGGGACATCGTGGCGCTTCTTGAGGGCATGCTCGCCAAGGGCGTGACCCCGGTGATCCCGGCGCAAGGCTCGGTCGGGGCCAGCGGCGACCTTGCCCCCCTGGCCCATATGGCCGCCGTGATGATCGGCGAGGCCGAGGCCAGCCATGACGGAAAGATCAAGACCGGCGCGCAAGCCCTTGCCGACGCTGGGCTTTCGCCCGTGGTTCTAGGCCCCAAAGAAGGCCTCGCCCTGATCAACGGCACCCAGTTTTCCACGGCCTATGCGCTGGCTGGCCTTTTCGGTGCCTGGAATGCCGCGCAAAGCGCTCTGGTGACGTCGGCCCTGTCGACCGACGCCATCATGGGCTCCACCGCGCCGCTGGAACCGCAGATCCACACGCTGCGCGGTCATCCCGGCCAGATCGAGGCGGCGGCGACCCTGCGCAGCCTGCTCGACGGCTCCGTGATCCGCGAAAGCCATCGGGAGGGCGATACCCGCGTGCAGGACCCCTATTGCATCCGCTGCCAGCCGCAGGTGACCGGCGCCGCGATGGATGTCATCCGTCAAGCCGCCCGCACGCTGGAGATCGAGGCCAATGCCGCGACCGACAACCCTCTGGTCCTGGCCAATGGCCAGATCGTTTCCGGTGGTAACTTCCACGCCGAACCTGTTGGTTTTGCTGCCGATATGCTCGCCATGGCGATCTCTGAAATCGGCGCCATCGCACAGCGTCGCGTTGCCCTGATGGTGGACCCGGTTCTGTCCTTTGATCTGCCGGCCTTCCTGACGCCGCGGCCGGGCCTCAACTCCGGCCTGATGATCGCCGAGGTGACGACGGCGGCTTTGATGAGCGAAAACAAGCACCTGGCCCATCCGACCGTGATCGACAGCACCCCAACCTCCGCCAATCAGGAGGATCACGTCTCGATGGCCGCCCATGGCGCGCGGCGGCTGAGCCGGATGATCGACAACCTGAACGTGATCCTTGGTGTCGAGGCGATCACCGCCGCGCAAGGTATTGATTTCCGTGCGCCTTTGCCGACCTCTTCCCCGCTGCAAGCCGTGGTCGCCCGCCTGCGCCAGGACGTCGCCACCCTCGGCGATGACCGCTACATGGCCCCAGACCTTGCGGCTGCCGCCACCCTGATCGGCTCCGGCGCGCTCGCCCGCGCCGCTGGCATCAACCTTCCCACCTTGTGAGGCCCGACATGACCCGCCACAACACCCGCGACATCTTCCCCGCCACCGGCACCGAACTCACCGCCAAGTCCTGGCTGACCGAGGCGCCCCTGCGGATGCTGATGAACAACCTCCACCCGGATGTCGCTGAAAACCCTCATGAATTGGTGGTTTACGGCGGCATCGGCCGCGCTGCCCGCACCTGGGAGGATTTCGACCGCATCTGCGCTGGCCTGCGCGACCTCGAGGCCGACGAGACGCTGCTGGTCCAGTCCGGCAAGCCAATCGCCATCATCAAGACCCACACCGATGCGCCCCGCGTCCTGATCGCCAATTCCAACCTCGTGCCGCATTGGGCCACCTGGGAGCATTTCAACGCGCTCGATAAAAAGGGCCTGATGATGTATGGCCAGATGACCGCGGGTTCCTGGATTTACATTGGCACGCAAGGCATTGTGCAGGGAACTTACGAAACCTTCGCCGAAGCCGGCCGCCAGCATTACAACGGCGATCTCAAGGGCAAATGGATCCTGACCGGCGGTCTTGGCGGCATGGGGGGCGCGCAGCCCCTCGCAGCCGTCTTCTCCGGCGCCTGCTGCCTCGCGGTCGAGGTTGACGAGACCCGCATCGACTTCCGCCTGCGCACCCGCTACGTCGATGCAAAGGCGAAGAGTCTCGACGAAGCCCTTGGAATGATTGCCGAATGGACCGCCAAGGGTGAGGCGAAATCCGTGGGCCTCCTCGGCAATGCCGCCGAGATCTTCCCCGAGATCTACGCCCGCATGAAGGCCGGCGGCATGCGCCCCGATATCGTCACCGACCAGACCTCGGCCCATGACCCGCTGCACGGCTATTGCCCGGCGGGCTGGACCACGGGCGAATGGCGCGCAAAGCAGGAAAGCGATCCGCAGGCGGTGCAGACCGCTGCGCGCCACAGCATGCGTGCCCATGTCTCCGCGATGGTCGATTTCTGGAACGCCGGGGTGCCCACCCTCGACTACGGCAACAATATCCGCCAGGTGGCGAAGGAAGAGGGCCTCGAGAACGCCTTCGCCTTCCCCGGTTTCGTGCCGGCCTATATCCGCCCGCTCTTCTGCAAGGGCATCGGCCCGTTCCGCTGGGTGGCGCTGTCGGGCGACCCCGAGGATATCCGCAAGACCGATGCGGCGATGAAGAAACTCTTCCCGGAAAACCAGCACTTGCACCGCTGGCTTGACATGGCGTCCGAACGGATCGCCTTTCAGGGCCTGCCGGCCCGGATCTGCTGGATCGGCCTCGGCGACCGCCACCGCGCGGGTCTGATGTTCAACGAGATGGTGGCCTCCGGCGAGTTGAAAGCCCCGATCGTCATCGGCCGCGACCACCTTGACGCGGGCTCGGTCGCCAGCCCCAACCGCGAGACCGAGGCGATGAAGGACGGCTCCGATGCCGTCTCCGACTGGCCGCTCCTGAACGCGCTGGTCAACACCGCCTCCGGCGCGACCTGGGTTTCGATCCACCATGGCGGCGGCGTCGGCATGGGCTTCAGCCAGCATGCCGGCGTGGTCATCGTGGCCGACGGCACGCCCGAAGCTGCCAAGCGCCTGGAACGTGTCCTGTGGAACGACCCGGCCTCCGGCGTCTGGCGCCACGCCGATGCGGGCTATGACACCGCGATTCAATGCGCCAAGGATCACGGTCTCCGCCTGCCGGGTATCCTGGGTAACTGAAGGCCTTCATTGGTCCATAAATATCCCGCAGGGGGTCTGGGGGGGCGCGCAGCCCCCCCAGCCGGGTCCGCCGAGCGCCCCCCGGCTTAAGCCCGCCCCGCGATCTCCCGCGCGACGATCCGGGTCAGGCGGCGGTGCATCCGGCTGGTGCGGTGGCGCTGGTGCATCACGGCATAGATCGGCTGGCTGATCGGCGCGGCGTCCTCCACCGCACGAAAGCCGCCGGCGGCCAGCATCCGCGCTGCGGTTTCCTCCAGCACGAACCCAGCCCCGCCCATCGCCGACAACAGCCCCGCCACCGCCGCATTGGCGCCCGAGGCCAGGAGGGCGGAGGAGAACTCGGGCATCAGCTGGCGGTGCGTTTCGTCGAAGGCGGCGGAATAGGCGCCGCGGATGTAGCTGGCCGGGATCAGCTCGGCCCGCCTGACCGGGCCTGCGCTGATCAGCCGGTAGCGCACCTCGCCCAGGCTCTCGACATAAAGGTCGGGCAGGGCTTGCGGCGAATAGACCACGGCGAAATCCAGCGCGCCGCGGTCGATGTCACGGCACATTTGCAGCGAATAATCCTGCTCGATGTAAAAGCCGCAATCGGGCAGGGCGCGGCGGAAGTTCGACACCCATTCCCCGATCGTCCCCGCCGCGAGGTCGTTCTGGATGCCGATCCGCAAGACCAGCGCCGCGGTGCCCGAGGGCAGCACCGCCCTTTGCGCCTCGGCCCAGGCGTGGCGCAGGCCGCGGGCGTGGACTTCGAACTTCAGGCCCTCGGTCGACAGGTCGGTCCCCGCGCGCGACCGCACGAAGAGCCGCGCCCCCACCGAGGCCTCCAGCGCCTGGACCCGGGCCGAGATGGTGGATTGCGTCACATGCAGCCGCTCCGCCGTGCGGTGAAAGCTGCGCGTCTCGATCAGGTCGAGGAACGTGTCGATCAGCTCGATCTGCATGCGGCCCTCTGATCGGTTTTTCCGATCATTAGCCCAATATGCGATGAATTGAAAGCCTGCGGCCGGGGGGTGATACTGGCTTGCGAAGAGGGAGTGCGAGATGGCTGAATTTCCGACACGGGCGCGGGTGGTGATCATCGGGGGCGGGGCGGTGGGCGTCTCCTGCCTTTATCATCTGGCCAAGGCGGGCTGGACCGATTGCGTACTTCTGGAGAAGAACGAGCTGACGGCCGGGTCGACCTGGCATGCGGCAGGCAATGTGCCGACCTTCTCCTCCTCCTGGTCGATCATGAACATGCAGCGCTATTCGGCCAGCCTTTACAGGCGCTTGGGTGATGAAGTCGACTACCCGATGAACTACCATGTCACCGGTTCGCTTCGTCTGGCCCATAGCGAGGAACGGATGCAGGAGTTCCGCCGAGTCGTCGGCATGGGGCGCTATCAGGGCATGGATCTGCAACTCCTTTCGCCCGACGATATTTCTGCGAAATATCCGTTCCTGGCCTTGCACGACCTGAAAGGCGCCCTCTACGACCCTTACGACGGCGACATCGACCCGGCCCAGCTGACCCAGGCCCTGGCCAAGGGAGCGCGGCAGATGGGTGCGCGGATCGAGCGGTTTTGCCCGGCCACCGGCGCCCGGCGCGAGGGCGAGGATTGGGTGATCTCCACCCCCAAGGGCGAGATCCGCTGCGATTATGTGGTCAATGCCGCAGGTTACTACGCCCGCGAGGTCGCCAAATGGTTCGGCCGCGACCTGCCGATGATGGTGATGAGCCATCAGTACATGCTGTTCGACACCATTCCCGAGCTGGAATCCTGGTCGAAAGAGGTCGGCCACAAGCTGCCCTTGCTGCGCGATGTCGACAGCTCCTACTACCTCAGGCAGGAAAAGAACGGCTTCAACCTCGGCCCCTATGAGGGCAATTGCCGCGCCCATTGGGTGACGCCGGACGATCCTTTCCCGCAGGACTTCAGCTTCCAGCTTTTCCCCGACGATCTGGAGCGGCTGGAGTGGCATATATCGGATGCCATGGCCCGGGTGCCCTTGCTGGAGAAAGCTGCCCTCACCAAGGTGATCAACGGCCCGATCCCCTATACGCCGGACGGCAACCCCTTGATCGGCCCGATGCCGGGCGTGCCCAATGCTTTCGAGGCCTGCGTCTTCACCTTCGGCATCTGTCAGGCCGGCGGGGCGGGCAAGGTTCTGGCCGAATGGGTGACCGAGGGCGCCACCGAATGGGACATGTGGTCTTGCGACCCGCGCCGCTTCACCGGGTTCGAGGACCCCGATTACTGCGTGAAAAAGGGGATGGAGGTCTATGGCCACGAATATGCCATCCAGTTCCCGCACCACGTCTGGCCCGAGGCGCGCGGCAAGAAGCTGAGCGCCGTCCATGACCGCACCGAAGCTATGGGGGCGCAGTTCGGCCCCTATAACGGTTGGGAGCGGGCGCTCTGGTATGCGCGGCCCGGCGACGACACCTCGGAGGCCGCGCAGCAGACCTGGGACCGCCAGGGCCCTTGGTTCGGGGCGGTGGCGGCGGAATGCGCGGCGGTGCGCGATGCGGCGGGGATCCTCGACCTGCCGGGCTTCTCGCGCTTCCGGATCTCCGGGCCGGGCGTGGTGGATTGGCTTTCGCGCCAGATCACCGGCAAGGTGCCGCCGGTCGGCCGCCTGGGCCTCGCCTATTTCGCCGACGAGAAGGGGCGGATTGTCACCGAGATGTCGGTGGCGCGGCTGGGCGAAGAGGAGCTGTTGCTGATCACCGCCGCCACGGCGCAGGCCCATGACCGGGAATGGCTGGTCAAGCATCTGGCGCCGGGCCTGACCTTGTCCGAGGGGACCGATCACTGGTCCTGCCAGATCCTCACAGGTCCGCAATCGCGCGCCATTCTGGAACAGGTGGCCGAGGCCGACCTGACCCTGCCGTGGTTGAGCCTACAAAAGGCGCAGATCGCCGGGGCGGAGGTCTGGCTGTTCCGGGTGTCCTTCGCGGGGGAACTCGGCTGGGAGATCCATTCGCGGCTGCAGGATACGCCCAAGGTCTGGGACGCGGTTCTGGCCGCCGGCACGCCGCTCGGGCTGAAGCCCTTCGGCATGTTCGCGCTGAATTCCTTGCGCGTCGAGAAGGGATACCGGGCGTGGAAGGGCGATTTGTCGACCGATTACAGCATCTTGCAGGGCGGTCTTGAGAGATTTGTCGACTGGGCCAAACCCGAGTTTCGCGGCCGTGCGGCGCTGGAGGCGGAAAAGCAGCGCGGCGTCTCCAAGCGCTTCTGCACCCTGGTGATCGAGGCGGGCGATCAGGACCCGCCGCCGATGTCGACGATCTGGGCGGGTGGCCGCGTCGTGGGCGAGGTGACCAGCGGTTATTTCGGCCACCGGGTCGGGGCCTGTATCGGGCTGGGGATGTTGCAGACCGAACTGAATGTGCCGGGGACCGCCGTCGAGGTCGAGATCTTCGGCAAGCTCTATCCGGCGGTGGTGCAGGCGGATGCGCCGCTGTGGGATGCGAAAAACCAGCGCATCCGCGCGTGATCAAGGCCGGGGGTTTTCTACCCCCGGACCCCCGAGGATATTTGCACCAGAATGAAGGAGCGGGTCGTGCGTTTCGTCGTGGCGTCAGTAGATCGGGGGCGAGATCACCCAGAGCACCACGGCCGGAACCTCTCCGGGGTTGCGCCAGCGGTAGGGCTGGCCGCTGAACTGGAAGCTGTCGCCGGGGGCGAGGGTGGTTTCGAGATCGCCGATGGACAGGGTGAGCTGACCTGCGAGCACCACGCCGCCGTCCTGACGGTTGGGGGCGGGGTGTTGCAGGCCGCTTTCGGCACCGGGGGCAAAGGTGGACTGGATCATCTCGAAGCTGCCGCCGAGGTTGGGGGAGAGCAGTTCCTCGGTCAGGCCGAAGGCCGGAGCGCCGAGCGCCACGCGGTCGGCGGCGCGCTGGATCAGGCCTTGCTCCGCCGCTGCGCGGGAAGCGGCGCGGAAGAACATGCTGATCGTGATGCCGAAGATCTCGGCGATCTTTGCCAGATCGGGGATGGCGGGCATGGTCTGGCCGCGTTCGACCTGGCTCAGCCAGCCGGTAGAGCGGTCGAGCTGGCTCGCAAGCGCCTGCAAGGTCAGCCCGCGCGATTTGCGCAGGGCGCGAATGTCCTGTCCGACCTGGGCCGTCATGTGGCTGCTCCTTTGGGGGATTTAGCGGTCTGGCAACCGGCTTGGCAAGGGGGCGGGATGAAAAAGGGATGTGATATGAAGGTTGGAGTGATGGAAACTTCAGGATATGCTTTCAGAATGAAGAAAACGGTTGAAATTTCATTTCGGGCGGATCATTGATCCGTCATCCCCCTTTTCCTCAGGAGCTGTCCCATGCCTCATATCCCTTCCAAAGCCCAAGCGGTGGTCATCGGCGGCGGCGTCTCGGGCTGTTCGGTGGCCTATCATCTGGCCAAGATGGGCTGGCGTGATGTGGTGTTGCTGGAGAGAAAGCAGCTGACGAGTGGGACGACCTGGCATGCGGCGGGGCTGATCGGGCAATTGCGCGGTTCGGCCAACATGACGCGGCTCGCGAAGTATTCCGCCGATCTGTACGTGAAGCTCGCCGCCGAGACCGGGGTCGAGACGGGGATGCGGCAGGTGGGGTCGATCTCGGTGGCACTCACGCAGGCGCGGCGCGAAGAGCTGTTGCGCCAGGCCACGGTGGCGCGGATTTTCGATGTTGACGTGACGGAAATTTCTGCCAGCGATGTCAAGGCGATGTACCCGCATCTGAATGTGGATGGCGTGGTGGGCGCGGTGCATCTGCCCTTGGACGGCCAATGTGATCCGGCTAATATCGCCATGGCCTTGGCCAAGGGCGCGCGGATGCAGGGCGCGCAGATTTTCGAGCATACCAAGGTGACGGCGGTCACCAAGGCCAATGGCCGGGTGACCGGGGTCGACTATATCGGTGCGGACGGGGAGCCGGGGCATATCGCCGCCGATGTGGTGGTCAACTGCGGTGGCATGTGGGGGCGCGATCTGGCCGCGCAGTCGGGGGTGACCCTGCCGCTCCATGCCTGCGAGCATTTCTACCTGATCACCGAGCCGGTGCCGGGTCTTGGCCACCTGCCGGTGCTGCGGGTGCCGGATGAATGCGCCTATTACAAGTCCGATGCGGGCAAGATGATGGTCGGCGCTTTCGAGCCCAAGGCCAAGCCCTGGGGCATGGGCGGCATCCGCGAGGATTTCATGTTCGACACGCTGCCCGAGGACTGGGAGCATTTCACCCCGATCCTGGAAATGGCCGCCGAGCGGATGCCTTTGTTCCAGACCGCCGGCATCCATACCTTCTTCAACGGGCCGGAGTCCTTTACCCCCGATGACCGCTATTACCTGGGCGAGGCGCCGGAACTTGGCGGCTATTGGGTGGCGGCGGGCTATAACTCGGTCGGCATTGCAGGGTCGGGGGGCGCGGGGATGGCGCTTGCGCATTGGATCGTCGAGGGCGAGGCGCCGTTTGACCTGTGGGAGGTCGATATCCGCCGCGCCCAACCCTTTCAGAAGAACCGCAAATATCTGAAAGAGCGGGTCTCAGAGACTTTGGGCCTGCTTTACGCCGACCATTTCCCCTATCGGCAGATGGCGACCTCGCGCGGGGTGCGGCGCAGCCCCTTGCACGCGCATCTGGCGGCGCGGGGGGCGGTGTTTGGCGAGGTGGCGGGCTGGGAGCGGGCGAACTGGTTCGCGAAGGCGGGGCAGGAGCGGGAATATCAATATTCCTGGCAGCGGCAGAATTGGTTCGAGAACCAGAAGGCCGAGCATCTGGCGGTGCGCAACGGGGCCGGCTTCTTTGACATGACCTCTTTCGGCAAGATCCGGGTCGAGGGGCGGGATGCCTGCGCTTTCCTCAACCGGCTTTGCGGCAATGAGATGGATGTGCCGGTCGGGCGGATCGTCTATACCCAGATGCTGAACGCGCGCGGTGGGATCGAAAGCGATCTGACGGTGACGCGGCTTTCCGAGACGGCCTACCTCGCCGTGGTGCCGGGCGCGACCTTGCAGCGCGATCTGGCCTGGATGCGGCGGCATCTGGGCGAGGCGTTTGTGGTCATCACCGATGTGACGGCGGCGGAATCGGTGCTCTGCGTCATGGGGCCGAAGGCGCGCGAGGTGATGCAGGCGGTCAGCCCGAACGACTTCAGCAACGCCGGCCATCCCTTTGGTACGGCGCGGGAGATCGAGATTGGCATGGGGATCGCCCGGGCGCATCGGGTGACCTATGTCGGCGAGCTTGGCTGGGAGATCTATGTAAGCTCCGACCAGACAGCGCATGTCTTCGAGGCGCTGGAAGAGACGGGCATGCTGACGCTCTGCGGTCTTCACACGCTGGATTCCTGCCGGATCGAGAAGGCCTATCGCCACTTTGGCCATGACATCACCGACGAGGATCATGTGCTGGAGGCGGGGCTTGGCTTTGCGGTGCGCACGAAGAAGCCCGATTTCATCGGGCGGGAGGCGGTGTTGCGCAAGGCGGAGGCGGGCTTGGACCGGCGGCTGGTGCAGTTCCGGCTGCAGGACCCGGCACCGCTGTTGTTCCACAACGAGGCGATCGTGCGGGATGGCAGGATCGTCGGGCCGGTGACCTCGGGCAATTACGGGCATTTCCTCGGCGGCGCGGTCGGCCTCGGCTATGTGCCTTGCAAGGGGCAGTCGGAGGCGGAAGTTCTGGGCTCGGCCTACGAGATCGAGGTGGCGGGGGTGCGACATCGGGCGCTGGCCTCGCTGGTGCCGATGTATGACCCCAAGGCCGAGAGGGTGCGTCTGTAGCGGGCGCCCGGGGGGCTGTCTGCCCCCCGGACCCCCCGAGGATATTTGTGCCAAAATGAAAGGGTGAAACGGATGCGGCTTCTGGAACGTCACGAGAGATTTGCAGCGCTGCATCGGGCGGGGTGTTTTGTGATCCCCAATCCGTGGGATGTGGGATCGGCGCGGATGATGGCGGCCTTGGGGGCGGTGGCGCTGGCGACATCCTCGGCGGCGCATGCCTTTACGCTCGGGCGGCCGGATATGGGCGGGGTGAGCCGGGATGAGGCGCTGGCCCATGCCGAGGCGATGGTGGCGGCGACCGGATTGCCGGTGAGCGGCGATTTCGAAAACGGGTTTGGCGATGCGCCCGAGGTGGTGGCCGAGACCGTGCGGCTTGGGGCAGAGGTCGGGCTTTCGGGCCTGTCGGTCGAGGATACCCAGATGCTGCCCGGCGCGCCGGCTTATGCCTTTGATCTGGCGGTGGAGCGGGTGAGGGCGGCGGTGGCTGCGGCGCGCAGCCTCGGGCGGCCCTTTGTCTTTTGCGCGCGGGCGGATGGGGTGATGAACGGCGCCTATGATCTGGCCGAGGGCATCCGCCGTTTGCAGGCCTTCGAGGCGGCGGGGGCGGATCTTCTCTATTTGCCGGTGCCGCCGGGCCGGGCGGAGCTGGCGCAGGTGCTGGCCGCGGTCAAGGCGCCGGTCAATGCGCTGGCGGCGGGGCCTTTGCGCGATCTGACGGTGGCGGAGTTGGCTTCGATGGGGGTGCGGCGGATCTCGCTTGGCAGCCAGATCGCGCGGCTGACCCATGCGGCGATCAAGGCGGCGATGCTGGGGCTCGGGGAGGGGTCCCTGGCCGCGCTGAAGGGCGCCGCTTCTGGCGATGAGATCGACGCCTTGCTGCTGCGCGGTGCGCAGATCTGAAACCGGGACTGCGGTTCCTGAGGGAGGACGGAAGATGAGCGATCTGATCGACGATCTGGGTGCTGTGTGCGAACCGGCCCGGGCGCGCAGCGGGCGCAGCGGCGGGCGCTCGGCCCGGGTGGCGCTGCGCGCGGCGCCCTTGGCCGATGATGTCCGTCCGGTGCGCGGCGGCATGGCGGGGGGCACTTACCGGCCTCTGACCGAGGCAGGGATGGCCAAGATCCATGCCTCGGCGCTGGAGGCGCTAGAGGTGATCGGGCTGGCCAATGCGCCGTCCTCGGGGGTGGAGATCCTGACCGGGGTCGGGGCGATCCTGGGCGACGACGGGCGGATCCGGTTTCCCCGCGCCCTGGTCGAGGACATGCTGGCCGTGGCGGGCCGCAACATCACGCTGCACGCCCGCGATCCGCGCCATGACCTGCATCTGTCGGGCACCAATGTGCATTTCGGCACGGCGGGGGCGGCGGTGCATATCGTCGATCCGGTGACCCTGGCCTATCGCGATTCCACCGCGCAGGACCTTTATAATGCGGCGCGGCTGGTCGACAACCTCGACAACATCCATTTCTACCAGCGTACCATGGTCTGCCGCGATGTCATCGACAACATCGACATGGACCTCAACACGCTTTACGCCTGCCTTGCGGGGACGAAAAAGCACGTCGGCACCAGCTTCTTCGAGCCGGGCAGCGTCGCCCCGGCCTTCGAGATCCTGCATGCCGTGGCGGGCGGCGAGGGCAAGTGGCTGGAACGGCCCTTCGTCAGCAATTCCAACTGCTTCGTCGTCCCGCCGATGAAATTCGCCGAGGAAAGCTGCCGCGTGATGGAGGATTGCATCCGCCGCGGGATGCCCATGCTTCTGTTGTCGGCGGGGCAGGCCGGGGCGACCGCGCCCGCGCCGATCGCGCTGGCCATCGTGCAGGCCATGGCGGAATGTCTGGCCGGGGTCGTCTATGTCAACGCGATCCGGAAGGGCGCGCCGGCGATCTTTGGCACCTGGCCCTTCGTCAGCGATCTGAGGACCGGGGCCATGTCGGGCGGTTCGGCCGAACAGGCGCTTCTGACGGCGGGCTGTGCGCAGATGCACCGTTTCTATGACCTGCCGGGCGGGGCGGCCTCGGGCATCAGTGACAGCAAACTCCCCGACATGCAGGCGGGCTGGGAGCAGGGCATCACCAACACGCTGGCCGGCCTCGCCGGTCTGAACATGTGTTACGAGGCGGTGGGCATGCATGCCTCTCTCCTCGGTTTCTGCATGGAAAGCCTGATCCTCGGCGATGACCTTCTTGGCCAGGCCATGCGCTGCGTGCGCGGCATCGAGGTGACCGAGGACAGCACCTCGATCGAGGCGATGAAAGAAGTCTGCCTCGGCGGGCCGGGCCATTACCTCGGCTCCGATCAGACGTTGAAGCTGATGCAGACCGAGTATATTTATCCCAATGTCGCCAACAGGATGAGTCCCAAGGAGTGGAACGAGGCTGGCAAGCCGCTCCTGCTCGACCGCGCGATGCAGCGCAAGAATGACATCCTGTCGAAAGCGGGTTGCGTGGTGGATCCCGAGATCGACCGCGCCATCCGGTCCAAGTTCAATATCCACTTCAAGTGAGGCTAACATGAAATACGGCTATATCGGTCTTGGCAATCTGGGCGGCCATCTTGCGGCCAGCCTGATCCGCGCCGGACATGAGGTCGTGGTCTATGACCGCAACCCGGATCTGGCCGTGCGCCATGTCAAACACGGGGCCTATGCCGCGACCTCTCCGGCCGAGCTGGCGGGCCAGGTGGATCACGTCTTCACCTGCTTGCCTTCGCCCGCCGTCTCGGAAGCGGTCCTGGCGCAGATCCTGCCGGTGATGAAGCCGGGCTCGACCTGGATCGAGAATTCCACCCTTGGCCGCGACGATGTGTTGCGGCTGGCGGGGCTGGCCCGGATGGCCGAGGTCCGGATGCTGGAGGCCCCGGTGACCGGCGGCGTCCACCTTGCGGCGCGGGGCGAGATCACCGTGCTGGTCGGCGGTGACGCCGATCTGTTCAAGCTGCACCGTCCCGCGCTCGAAGATATCGGCGAGAAAATCTTCCACATGGGGCCGCTCGGTTCGGCGGCGGTGATCAAGGTCATCACCAATATGCTGGCCTTCATCCATCTGGTGGCCGATGGTGAGGCCCTGATGCTGGCCAAACGCGGCGGGCTGGACCTGAAAACCGCTTACGAGGCGATCTCGGCCTCCTCGGGCACCTCTTTCGTGCACGAGACCGAGGGGCAACTGATCCTGAACGGCTCTTACGACATCGCCTTCACGATGGACCTCGCGCTGAAGGATCTGGGCTTTGCGATGGGTTTCGGCCGCGAATATGGCGTGCCGCTGGATCTCGCCTCGCAAACCCTGCAGACCTTCGTCAAGGGCAAGTCGGTCTATGGCGGGCAAGCGCAATCGACGCAGATCGTGAAGCTTCTGGAGGACGCGCTTGGCACCGACCTGCGCGCCCCCGGTTTCCCCGCACGGCTTGAGTAACCCGGGCTTCTGTGGCTTCATTCAGACACAAGTATCCCACGGGGGTCCGGGGGTGTGAAACCCCCGGCCTCCGCCGCAAGAAAGCCGCCCGATGACCCATATACCCGACCGCCGCTTCGCCGACATGCTCCACCACCGGGCCGAGCGTCTGGGGCGCGGCGATCCGGTGGCGCCGCCCCTGGTGTCGGCCACCACCTTCCACCTGCCGGGGCTGGAGAACGCCGCCTATAAATACGGCCGGATGGCGATGCCGACCTGGGAGGAGGTCGAGGAGCAGCTGGCCATTCTGGAGGGCGCCACGGTGGTGGGCTTCCCCTCGGGTATGGCGGCGATTGCGGCGGCGCTGTTCTGCACCCTGCAGGCCGGGCAAGAGGTGATCCTGCCTGCGGATGGCTATTACACCACGCGGCTCTTGGCCGAGCGGTTTCTGGAGCCCTTGGGTGTGAAGATCCGCCTGATCGCGACGAGCGAGGTCGATGCGGCCGATTTCACCGGCGCTGCGGTGGTGTTTCTCGAAACCCCGTCGAACCCGGGCCTCGACTGCTGCGATATCGCGCTGGCCGCGCGCAAGGCCCATGCGGCGGGGGCGCGGCTGATTGTCGACAACACCACGATGACGGCGCTGTTGCAGCGCCCGCTCGACCTCGGCGCCGATCTGGTGGTGGCCGCCGATACCAAGGCGCCGGCGGGGCATTCGGACATCCTCTATGGCCATGTCTCGGGGCGCGATGCCGGGCTGATGGCGCGGGTGGCGGAGTGGCGCAAGCTCTCTGGCGCGGTGCCCGGCGCTTTCGAGGCCTGGCTTCTGCATCGCGGGCTGGAAACGCTGGAGGTGCGCCTCGCGCGGATGTGCGCCAGTGCCCAGACCCTTGCCGAACGGTTCGCCGCCCATCCCCGTGTCAGGGGGCTGCGCTATCCCGGGCTGGCGTCTGACCCTTCCCACGCGATCGCCAAACGCCAGATGGCGGGCTTCGGCTTCCTGATGACCTTCGAGCTGGAGGACGAGGACAGCGCCGAGGCTTTCCTTGCCGCCTGCGCCTATGTCACCCAGACCACCTCCTTCGGCGGCACCCATTCGGCGGGCGAACGCCGGGCGCGCTGGGGCGATGCGGTGGCGCCCGGCTTCATCCGCTTTTCGGTCGGCATCGAACCGGTGGAACCCTTGTGGGACGCCATCGACCGGGCCCTGTCGGCGCATCCCAAGGGCTGACGCACAGATTTTCTGCGAAAATCTCGAAGGAACAAATCTTCTGCGAAGATTTGTCTTCTGATTTTTCGCAGAAAAATCGTGAGCGAAGTTTTCGCAGAAAACTTGTTTCCTCTGCGATCGGCCAAAAGTCGCGCCTATTTTCGGGCACATGCCCCCGGCACGCCCTGCCGGCTCTGGACCTTTTCGCCCCGTTCCGGCATAGGAAGGGGCAACACAATCGGAGGCTCGCCCATGTACTTCCTCAAGCGCATGTTGACCTGGTGGAACAGCCAGACCCTCGGCACCCAGCTGTTCACCGCCCGTCGCGGGCAAAAGGTGGGCGAGGATGCGCAGGGCAACATCTATTACCAGACCGCCGACAGCAAGAAACGCTGGGTGATCTACAATGGCGAGATGGAAGCCTCGCGCGTCGCACCCGACTGGCATGGCTGGCTGCATTTCACCTGGGATCAGCCGCCCACCAAGGCGCCCCTGGCCCACAAGCCCTGGGAAGAGCCCCATCTGGAAAACCTGACCGGCACCGCCGCCGCCTATGCGCCGCCCGGCTCGATCCGCCACGTCAAGCCGGTGGCGCGGGCCGATTACGAAGCCTGGTCGCCCGAATGAAATTGGCGGAACAAGGCCTGAGGTAAGCGCATGTCGGAAAACAAGCTCGAGATTCTGACCGGGGCACTGGTTGTTGCCGCCGCGGTGGCCTTTGCGGCCTATGTCGGCCATGGCGCGGGGATCGGCGCGGGCGGCGAGACCTATCCCTTGCGTGCCTCGTTCCGTTCGCTGGAAGGCGTGGCCCTGGGGTCGGATGTGAAACTGGCCGGGGTCAAGGTCGGCACGATTACCGGGCTGAAGCTGAACCCGACGACCTATATGGCCGATGCGGTGATCTCGATCGACAAGGCGATCCTGCTGCCGACCGACAGCGCGATCCTGATCTCCTCCGAAGGGCTGCTGGGCGGCAATTACGTCGAGATCCAGCCCGGCGGCATGCCCGACAACCTCGCCCCCGGTGACGAGATCGAGGATACCCAGGGCGCCGTCTCGCTGGTCTCGCTTCTGATGAAATTCGTCGGTGGCGGCGCCAAGGCGGATGCGGCGGCCAAGACCGATGCGGCGTCCCCGGCTGACCCGGCGCCTGATGCTGCGGCCAGTCCTGTGGCCCCGCCTGCGCCAACGACCCCGCCTGCGCCATGATGGCGGGCTGGACAGGGCGCCCGGCGCTGCGCGTTCCGGGCGGCTGCGGTCTGGTCCTGGCCTTGCTGACCGCTGTGCCAGTGCTGACCGCTCTGCCGGTGCGGGCGGCGGATGCGGTCGTGGCCACCGGCGGCATGGTCCGCGTGCTCGACCGGATGAGCGGCATCGTCACCGATTACGACCTGGCCCCGGGCCAGGTTCAGGCCGAGGGCCGCCTGTCGGTCCGGCTCGACGAATGCCGCTATCCGGCCGACAACCCGACCGCCGATGCCTTTGCCCATCTGACCATCATGGACGCGGGTCAGGTCGATCCGGTCTTCAAGGGCTGGATGGTGGCCTCAAGCCCGGCCTTGTCGGCGCTGGACCATCCGCGCTATGACGTCTGGGTCTTGCACTGCGATGTGCCCGCTTCGGCCTTGCCGCCGCAGGAGGCGACGCCGGATCCGGCACCCGATGCCACACCCGATGGCACAAATCCCGACAGCACGAACCCTGACKACGGCTCCAACGGATAACCCTCTGGCGCAAAGCGGGCCTTGCGGCTGATCGCTGCAGCGAGGCGCTTGCGGTAGGTGCTGCGTGGCATTTCCTCGGCCCCGAGGCTGGCCAGATGCGGGGTCAGGAATTGCACGTCGAACAGGCTGAAACCCCCGGCGCGCAAGCGGTGGATGAGGTAGGTCAGCGCGGTTTTCGAGCCGTTGGTGGCGCGCGAGAACATGCTTTCGCCGAAGAAGGCGCCGCCCAGCGCCACGCCGTAAACCCCGCCGATCAGGCGATCCTCCTGCCAGACCTCCAGGCTATGGGCATGGCCCATCCGGTGCAGGGCCGTATAGGCGGCGAAAATCTCGGCATTGATCCAGGTCTCGGGCCGGTCGGCGCAGGCGCGCACCACGCCTTCAAAGTCGGTATCGACGGTGACGCGGGGATTGGCGCGGCGGATGTGGCGGGCCAGGCTTTGCGAGACGTGGAAACCCTCCAGCGGGAAATGCGCCCGGAGCAAGGGGTCGATCCAGTGGATCTCGGTCGTGGTGCGGCCCTCGGCCATCGGAAACACCCCGGCGGCATAGGCGCGCAGCAGAAGTTCGGGGGTCAGCTGGGGCAGGGCAGGCTCGTCGGTCACCGGAAGATCCTTGCTGGCGCCGCGGCGGGCGCTGTTCGCGGGAGCTTAGCGCATGGCCGGGGGGGAGGGAACAGGTCGGCGTGGTTGGATCAGGGCCCAGGCCGGGGCAGGTCGGAGGGGCGCCGCCCCTCCGAACCACCCTGCCGGCGGGGCGGGGCCCCTCCGGGCCTCCCCGCCAGGTGGGGCAGGTGCGGTGGGGTCTTGGAGAAGGTCGTGTGGCGTGGGGGATCCTTGTGGTGGGGGTGTGACCTTGCCCGGAAGGGCGCGGTTTGTCTTGGGATGGCGCGGGACAGGTCGGAGGGGCGCCGCCCCTCCGAACCTCCATGCCGGCGGGGCGGGGCCCCTCCGGGCCTCCCCGCCAGGCGGGGTCAGAAGGCGGCGGTGGATTCGACGCGGCGGGCGTTGCGCACCTTGCGCCCGGCGATGTCGAGGCCTTCGGCGGACAGGGACTTGTCGGGGTAATGGGTCAGGCTCGTCCATTTCGCGGCGCCATCCGGGCGGGTCAGGATCACCCGCACATAGGGCACCATCGCGATCAGCCCGTCCTTCATCAGATATTCGACGCCCAGCTCGTCCAGCATCTTGGCCTCGTTGATCTCGCCCTTCTCGAAGCGGGTCAGCACCTCGTTGGCCTTGTCCAGTGCCATCGTGGCCACTTCCTTGCGGGTCAGGCTATAGCCCCAGCCCTTGTAGGGCTTGCCATAGGTCGAAGGCGGGCCAAGGTAGACGGCGACCGAGGTCAGGGCCTTCCAGGTCGATTTGCTGCTGGAATAGACCTCGGTCCAGCCCTTGCCGTTCATAAGCTTGACGGCGGTGTCGACGGCGAGTTTTTCCAGCACCGGGGTTGCGAAGATCGAGGTCGAGCCATCGGCCGGGATCATCGTGCTGCGGCCGACCTCCTCGACGATTTTCTTCTGCACCGGGGTGCGCGACTTCACCTTGCGCTTGCCGCCGACGACCTCCCATTCGATTGTGGCGCCGTTCCATTCCTTGATATGGGTGGTCACCCCGGACTCGCGGTCACCTTCGCCATCCGGGGCAATCCCGCCGGTGGCCGAGCGGYGGGCCTGGCGTTCGACCCCGGTCTGGGCGCCGTGTCGGGCCGAGCCATGCGAGCCGCCTTCGGCATTGCGGCGCAACTCGCCGCCCTGACCCTCCTGCCCCTCGCGCCAGACGGTGGCCTCGGCCATCTCGCCTATGGTGTCCTTCAGCTTGTCCTGGATATCCTTGAAGGGCAGGTCGGGGACCGAGCGTTTCAGCCCGTCCAGCCGGTTCTGGATATTGGCGAACAGCGCAGAGACATCCTGGGTGTCCTTGGTCTTGGTCTTTTCCAGCTCGGCCACCAGCGGCTCGATCTCCTTCGCGCGATTGGTCGCGGCGGTCTGCTGGGTGACCAGGGTCTCGCGCAGGGTCACCAGACGCTCGGACATCTGTTGCGCCTTTTTCTGCGGCGGGCGCTTGGGGCCGTTCAGGGTGGTGTTCACCTCCTTGATTTGCCTCGCGGTTTCCGCCACCTGGTTTTCAAGCTTGGTCACATCCTCCAGCAGCTTCTTGATCGCGTTTTCGGATTTGAGGATCTTGGCGGCCAGTGCCTTATGTTCGGTGTCGAGCGTGGATTTGGTGGAGGCGGTGGTCTCCTTCACGATCTTGTCGAGGCTCTTGGTCAGGGCGGCGAAGCGCTCGTCGATCACGGCGGCGGTCAGCTTGGGCGCGGTTTTGAGAATCTTGTCCATGTCGCCGCGCAATGTGCCG
Source organism: Rhodobacter sp. P2_H5 (assembly GCF_056403335.1). NCBI lineage: Bacteria > Pseudomonadati > Pseudomonadota > Alphaproteobacteria > Rhodobacterales > Rhodobacter > Rhodobacter sp. P2_H5. Next base: position 52,830 of record NZ_JBFUFS010000007.1, read on the forward strand.
CGTTCGGTGTCGGAGATCCCGGCGGCGACCTCCTTGATCTGTTTGGCCAGCTTCAGGGCCAGGCCCTCGGCGAATTCGGGCAGGAACTTGTCGACGGCGGTCTTGACCTTGGCCAGAGCCTGGCGGGCGGCGGGGATATTGCCGTCCTCGGCGGAGGAAAGCGCGAATTCCCAGACAGCGCGCTGGCTGGCCGCATCCGACATCCGCGACACGGAGCCGTCGAATTGCGGGCTGAAATCCGCCAGTTCCTTTTGCCATTTGCCGGTGTCGGGATGCGGGGCGTCGGCCCCCGCCTCGGGCTTGGCATCGTCGCCGTCGCCCAGCTTCACAGTCAGCGACAGGCCATGGCCGCGCAGGAAGCTCTGCACCTTCTTGGCCATTTCCGAGGGCGGCTTGACCTCGCAGGTCAGCGTCAGTTTGCCGGATTCCGAACTGGCGGAGCCGAAGCAGATCTGGCTGCCCCCGGCGGCCTTCTTGGCCGTGGCGGCGAGCGATTTCCCTTCCTTGATCTTGTTGAGCTTGATCACCGTGTCTTCCGGCGCCTTGCCGAAACAGAGGCCGAAATTCACCGGGCTCTTCTTGGCGGCTTCCAGCAGGGTCTTGAGCTCTTTGACTTCGGCATCTTCCATCGGCATCGCGGTCTTCCTCCCGGGCAATTTGCGCCGCACCGGGAGTCCGGGCAGCGATTCCTCGCGGTGAGGCTATGCCAAATCCCCGGTTCTGCACGGGGAATTTTTGCGGAAAATTGCGGGGCTTCGCAGGGTGCCCGGCAGAGCGCGCGCGATAGGAAAGGGCGGCCGGTATCAACCCCGACCGCCCTTGCGTCATGCGTGCCGGCGCTGGCTCAGGCCGGCGTGAAGGTCTGCTCCAGCCACTTTTCCAGCCAGTGGATGTTGTAATCCCCGGTCTGGATGTCGGGCTCGGCCAGAAGCACGTCGAACAGCGGGATCGTGGTTTCGATCCCGTCGATGATCAGCTCGCCCAAAGCGCGGTGCAGGCGGGCCAGCGCCTCCGGCCGGTCGCGGCCATGGACAATCAGCTTGCCGATGAGCGAGTCGTAATAGGGCGGGATCGAATAGCCGCCATACAAGGCCGAATCCATCCGCACGCCCAGCCCGCCGGGCGCGTGGAAGACCTTGACCTTGCCCGGACGCGGGGCGAAGTCGGGCAGACGCTCGGCGTTGATGCGCACTTCGATGGCATGGCCGTTGATCTCCAGGTCCTTCTGTTCAAAGGACATCGGCAGACCCGAGGCGACGCGGATCTGTTCGCGCACGAGGTCGACACCGAAGATCGCTTCCGTCACCGGATGTTCGACCTGAAGCCGCGTGTTCATCTCGATGAAGAAGAACTCGCCATCTTCATAGAGGAACTCGATGGTGCCGGCGCCGATGTAGTTGATCTTCTGCATGGCTTCAGCGCAGATCTTGCCGATCTTGGCGCGCAGTTCCGGGGTGATCGCCGGGCCGGGGGCCTCTTCGAAGACCTTCTGGTGGCGGCGCTGCAAGGAGCAGTCGCGCTCGCCCAGATGAACTGCCTTGCCCTTGCCGTCGCCGAAGACCTGGATCTCGATATGGCGCGGTTTTTGCAGGTACTTTTCGATATAGACTTCGTCATTGCCGAAGGCGGCCTTGGATTCCGACCTTGCGGTGCGGAAGGCGATTTCCAGCTCTTCGGCGTTCTTGGCGACCTTCATGCCGCGCCCGCCGCCGCCGGCGGTGGCCTTGATGATGACCGGGAAGCCGATTTTCGCGGCAACGCCAATCGCCGTCTCATAATCCGCCACGCCGCCATCCGAGCCGGGCACCACCGGAATGCCAAGCGCCTTGGCGGTTTCCTTGGCGGTGATCTTGTCGCCCATGATCCGGATGTGTTCAGCGCTTGGCCCGATGAAGGTCAGGCCGTGGTCTTCCAGCGCCTGCGCGAAGGAGGCATTTTCCGACAGGAAGCCATAGCCGGGGTGGACCGCCTGCGCGCCGGTGATCTCGCAGGCCGAGATGATCGCCGCCTTGTTGAGATAGCTCAGCGTCGAGGAGGCCGGGCCGATGCAGACGGATTCGTCGGCCATCCGCACATGCATCGCATCGGCATCGGCGGTGGAATGCACCGCGACCGATTTGATGCCCATTTCCTGGCAGGCGCGGATCACGCGCAGGGCGATCTCGCCGCGGTTGGCGATGAGGATCTTGTCGAAGATGGGCTGGGTCAAAATCCAGCCCTCACTCGATGATCATCAGGGGCGCGCCGTATTCGACGGCCTGACCATCGGTCGCAAGGATGCGCTTGACCACGCCGGCGCGCGGGGCCGGGATGTGGTTCATCGTCTTCATCGCCTCGATGATCAGAACGGTCTGACCCTCGGCCACGGTGGCACCGACGGTGACGAAGGCCGCGGCGCCGGGTTCTGCCGCCAGATAGACCGTGCCGACCATGGGCGAGGTCACCGCACCCGGATGCTGGGCCGGATCTTCCGGCGGGGCGGCGGGCGCGGCCGCTGCCGGGGCCGCTGCGGGAGCCGGCGCATAATGCGGTGCGGCCTGCATCACCGGAGCCGCCATCTGCACGACCGGAGCTTTCTTGACCACCTTGACGTCAAGGCTGTCGCGCTCGCCATACTCACGCTTGACCGAAAGCTCGGTCAGGTCGTTCTTGTTCAGCAGTTCTGCGAGAGCCGAGATGAAGGCCACGTCCGCATCGGGGGAATTTTTGCTCATGCAATCCTCTGTTGGCGTCTTTGTGTGCTGCCGTCCCCCGGTATAGCACAGGGGCCGGATTGTCCCGGGCCCAAGGGGCCGATCGGGCGCTGGATGGCCCCATATACGGCAGCTATGCCCAAAGGAAAAGCATCCGATGCGCTTTGGCCGGAATGGATGCGAATTCTTCACTTCGACGATTATTTACCGTTTGATAAAAAATCGGACCTGTGCCAGCCTGATCTCAGGAAATCACCGCAAAAGACGCACCGGTTTCAACGCCGGGCCAGACCAGCCGGGGAGGCTACCCATGTCAAACTCGCCCCAGATTCCTGGGATTTCTGCCCATCGTTTGCCGGCCGAAGCCGTGGCCGACAATTTCGCCCATTACATGCCCGCCTATGCTGGCCATGAGGCACGGGTGGCGGCGGATCGCTGCTACTTCTGCCACGACGCGCCCTGCATGACGGCCTGCCCGACCTCGATCGACATTCCGCTTTTCATCCGCCAGATCGCGACCGGCACGCCGGAGGCGGCGGCCAAGACGATCTTCGCGCAGAACATCATGGGCGGCATGTGCGCAAGGGTCTGCCCGACCGAGACCTTGTGCGAAGAGGTCTGCGTGCGCGAAGTGGCCGAGGGCAAGCCGGTCGAGATTGGCCGCCTCCAGCGTTTCGCCACCGATACCTTGATGGGCAAGGGCGTGCATCCCTTCACCCGCGCGCCCGCCACCGGCAAGAAGGTCGCCGTGGTCGGCGCCGGGCCTGCCGGCCTGTCCTGCGCCCACCGTCTGGCGCTGCATGGCCATGAGGTGACGGTGTTCGAGCGCCGCCCCAAGGCCGGCGGCCTCAACGAATTCGGCATCGCCGCCTACAAGAGCACCGACAATTTCGCCGCGCGCGAGGTCGAGTGGCTGTTGAAGATCGGCGGCATCACCATCGAGAATGGACGCGAACTGGGCCGCGACTTCACCCTCGCGAGCCTTGAATCGGCCTATGACGCGGTGTTCCTCGGCATCGGTCTGGCGGGTGTCAACGCCCTGAACGCCCAGGGTGAGGATCTGCCCGGCGTCGCCAATGCCGTCGATTTCATCGCCGAGCTGCGGCAGGCTTCGGACAAGTCCACGCTCCCGGTCGGCCGCGATGTCGTGGTGATCGGCGGCGGCATGACGGCGGTGGACGCTGCCGTGCAGTCCAAGCTTCTGGGCGCGCAGAACGTGACCATGGTCTACCGGCGCGGCAAGGAGAACATGAGCGCCAGCCTCTATGAACAAGACCACGCGACCTCGCATGGCGTGACGATCCTGTATGGCGCCTCGCCGGTGAAGATCCTCGGCGCGGGTGCGGTGGAAGCCGTCGAGTTCGCCTATCAGGGCGGCGAAAGCTTCACCCTGAAGGCCGATCAGGTCTTCAAGGCCATCGGCCAGACGCTCACGGGCGCACCCATCGCGACCGAGGGCAAGAAACTGGTCAAACACGCCGGCAAGGTCTGGGCTGGTGGCGACTGTGCTGCGGGCGGCGAGGATCTGACCGTCACCGCCGTCGCCGAAGGCCGGGATGCGGCGGAAGAGATCAACGCGATGCTGACGGGGGCGAAATGACCAGCCTGACCCGTCCAGTGCCGGGGCCGACAGGGTGGCCTTCCTGTGGAAGGACGCCCGGCCCCTTGCCCGAAGGCGCAAGCCGCAGGGCAAAGGCCCGGCCTCACTTCAAGATCACACAGGCATGCGCCGGCCTGGGCGGGCGCGAATGCGCCTGCCGGGGGCAGGCAGGCGCATGCCGGGACGCTTTGGGCGTCCCGGCGTCACAGCGCCCCTCTCTCACCCTTTCGCATCCGCGCCGCAGTGCGCTGGCAGGAGCATGACCCATGGCAAATCTTGCATCCAACTTCATCGGCATCAAATCCCCCAACCCGTTCTGGCTCGCCTCGGCGCCGCCGACCGACAAGGCCTATAACGTCGAGCGCGCCTATGCGGCGGGCTGGGGTGGGGTGGTCTGGAAGACCTTGGGCTCCGAGGGGCCTCCGGTCGTCAACGTCAACGGGCCGCGCTATGGCGCGATCTGGGGAGCGGATCGGCGGTTGTTGGGCCTCAACAACATCGAGCTGATCACCGACCGGCCTTTGCAGGTCAACCTCGACGAGATCAAGATGGTCAAGCGTAAGTGGCGCGACCGGGCGCTGGTGATCTCGCTGATGGTGCCTTGTGACGAGGACAGCTGGAAGGACATCCTGTCGCGGATCGAGGATACCGAGGCGGACGGGGTCGAACTCAACTTCGGCTGCCCGCATGGCATGGCCGAACGCGGCATGGGCTCGGCTGTGGGCCAGGTGCCGGAATATATCGAAATGGTGACGCGCTGGGTGAAAAAGCACAGCCGGATGCCCTGCATCGTCAAGCTGACGCCGAACATCACCTCGATCCTCGGGCCGGCAGAGGCGGCCAAGAAGGGCGGCGCGGATGCGGTTTCGCTGATCAACACGATCAATTCGATCACCAGCGTGAACCTCGACAGCTTCTCGCCGGAGCCGATGATCGACGGCAAGGGCACCCATGGCGGCTATTGCGGGCCGGCGGTCAAGCCCATCGCGCTGAACATGGTGGCCGAGATCGCCCGCAGCCGGGCCACGGCGGGCATCCCGATCAGCGGCATCGGGGGGGTGACCACCTGGCGCGACGCGGCGGAGTTTCTGGCACTTGGCGCGGGCAATGTGCAGGTCTGCACCGCCGCCATGACCTATGGCTTCAAGGTCGTGCAGGAGATGATCTCGGGCCTGTCGGAATATCTGGACGAGAAGGGGATGGAACTCTCCGACCTCGTGGGCAAAGCCACGCCCAATGTGACCGACTGGCAGTACCTCAACCTCAACTACGTCACCAAGGCGCATATCGACCAGGACGCCTGCATCAAATGCGGCCGCTGCTATGCGGCCTGCGAGGATACCTCGCATCAGGCCATCGCGATGAAGCCGGGGCGGGTGTTCGAGGTCATGGATGACGAATGCGTCGCCTGCAATCTTTGCGTCAATGTCTGCCCGGTCGAGGATTGCATCACCATGGTCGAACTGCCGAAAGGCGCCATCGACGAGCGCACCAAGCGCCCGGTCGGCGATTATGCCAACTGGACGCAGCACCCCAACAACCCCTCGGTGACGGCGGCGGAATAGGTCGCTGCGCGACCCAGGGATTTTTACGACAGGCGCCGCGCGAAAAGCTTGACGCCTGTCGTTTTCTTGCCAAACTCACCCCAATGAACGATGGAATTGGACCCGCCCCATGGCTCTGCCTGGCCCGGCGCGGTCGCTTTGGGTGAGGGGGAATAGCGCATGGCGATTGTCCGCGAGGCGGCAAGGACCTGGGTCCATGAGGCCAACGAGTTCAACATCAGATCCGTGGATGGCGTGGTCCGTTCGGACGGCAGGATTGTGCTCGGCTGGGCTGGCGGCGGCAATGATCTGAACGGTGTGGTCAAGATTGGCCTCCTGGACGAGGCGAGCGATAGCGTGACCTCGGTGCAGACCACCTCTTACGCCCAGGCGGTGGGCGGGTTGCCCGCGGCGACGGTTCTGAAGATCGATCTGGAGGCCGGGCCGGGCGGACGGGTGGCAGCCCTTCTGCCGATGTCGGAAACCACGGGCGACCTCAACAACGCGCTTCTGGTGCAGCGCTATGACGGCACCGCCACGGCGGGCAGCGCGGTGGCGGTCAACCCGGCGACGCCTGCCGATCTCACCATGCCCTATTCCGCGCTGGTCTATGGCGCGAAGGGCGGCTACTCGGTCTTTTATTACGAACAGATCTCGGGCTCGAACGGGTCGGGCGGGATCCGGGTGGCGCGGTTCAACGCCGATGGCTCGCCCACCGAGGCGCCCAAGATCGTGATCGCCGACCACACCAATGCCGGCCTGATCACGACCGAGGCCAACCCGATCTTTGTCGATGCGACGCGGATGACCAATGGCAACACTGCGCTGGTCTGGACCGAATCCACCGCCTTCGCCGCGCCGACGTTCGGCACGCCCAAGGTGATGTTCCAGACCGTCAGCGCCTCGGGCACCGCCCTTGGCGCCGCGGTGGAGATTGACGGCACCTCGGCCCAGCAGGCGCAGATCATCACCCTGACCGGCGGGCGACTGGTGGTGGCCTGGCTCGACAGTGCGCAGAACTCCTCGGCCACCGGGGCGATCGGGGTCTGGAAGGCGCAGATCATGTCGGCGGCGGGGGACAAGATCGGCGGAGCATTCGAGTTGTCCTCGGGGGTGACGACGCAGGAGGCCGACCTCTCGCTGGTGGCGCTCGGGGATGGCGGTTTTGCCGCCTCCTGGCGCGACATGTCGAACCAGACGCTTCTGGGCCGGATGTTCGGCGAGGGCGGCAAGGCCAGGGGCGCGGATTTCGCGCTGCTGGACACCGAACTGCAATTCGCCAATGGCCATGCCACGCTGATCGCCAAGGGCACCTCGCTTTATGCCGGGGTCTATGGCTTGAACCCGACGGTCGGCACCGGATTTGTCCTGCAGGGTCAGGTCTTTGACACCGCCGCCTCCTGGGGCCTCAAGCGCGATGGCGGGGTCGGCGCCGATACGATGACCGGCGCCGGGCTGGACGATGTGTTCTCCGGTCTCGGCGGGCGCGACACGCTGCGCGGCAACGATGGCAACGACAATCTGAACGGCGGTTCGGGGGCGGACCGGATCTATGGCGGCGCGGGTTTTGACATGATCCGTGGCGGCACCGGGGCCGATGTCCTGTCGGGCGAGGCCGGGGCGGACAGCTTCCTGTTCGCCAGCGCCGCCGAGGGTGGCGACCGCATCACCGACTTTGACAGCGCCGGGGCCGACCGGTTGATCTTCACCTCCTCCGGTTTTGGCGGGGCGACCGGCATCCTGAGCGGGGCGAGCCTCAACACCAGCCACAAGGGCCTGTTCTTCAACACCAGCACCGGGGTTCTGACCTATGACGCCGATGGCGCGGGCGGGGTGGCGGCCAAGACCATCGTGACCCTGACGGGGGTAAGCGCCTTGGCCTTCGACGACTACCTCTTCGTCTGAGGCGGGTCTTCGCTCTGGCGATCCGGGCTTGACTTGCCCCCTGCGACAGGGCTCGATCCGGTCCAGAGGACGCGCCGGACGCCAGGGGAGCCAGGACCATGACCGCACAGGACAAGCCGCAAACTCCAGGCCGCGCGCCCGCCTTGCAGGCGGTTCTGGCGGCCTTGCCCGCGGCCTTTGCGGGATCGGACCTGACGGACGCGGGGCGGCTGGCGCTGGACAAGGCCCTGGCGCGGCTGGTGCGGACCGGGACCGCGGCTGACGCCGGCGCGGGTGATGATCTGCCGGTCGTCGCGGCGCAGTTTGGCGCCGCACTCGACGCCTTGCGCGGGCATGGCGCGGCGCTGGCCGGTCTCGCGGCGGCCTTGGCCCAACTCGCCCCCGACCTGCGCTGGACCACGCGCAAATCGGTCGGCCCCACCGCCAGCCCCGGCTTTGCCGAGGCCCATGCCAATGCGATGCTGATCGGCCCCGGCGGGGTCGAAGCGCGCGAGGATGTCTGGCTCGGCCTCAGCCTGATGGCGCCCGGCACCCGCTATCCCGACCACGACCACCCGCCGGAGGAGGTCTATCTCGTCCTCAGCGAGGGTGCCTTCTGGCAGGAGGGCGCGGAGTGGCGCCCGCGCAGCCCGGGTCAGACCGTCTACAACCCGCCCGGCATCCGCCACGCGATGCGGGCTGGCGAGGCGCCGTTCCTGGCGCTCTGGTGCCTGCCGGTCTGAGCGCCGTCAGTTCTTGCCGAAAAACCCGGAAATGTCGAAATAGACCTGAAGCTGACGGCCCTGATGGCGGAATTGCAGCAGGTCAAAGGGCCGGCTGCCGATATAGAGCAGGCTTTGCCCCTCCATCACATAGCCGGGGTACTGCGCGGCCAGCCAGGCATATTCCGCCTGCACCCCGTCATAATCGCTCTCGGCGCCGAGGATCACCACGGCATGGGCCACCGCACGGCCATCGCCGCCGCCAAAGCGGATCTCGGCCAGGGCCGGGCCGCAGGCCAGCGTGAGGGCCACGAGGGCTGCGAGAACGGGGGCAAAGACGGCCCGCAGACCGGGCAAGGCGCCGGCAAGAACCGGCGGCGTTGCAAAAGCTCCCCGTGGCATCTTTCAAATCCTCCGGATCGTCGCCAAGTTAAGTAAAAGGCTAAGGCCAATCCTCCAAAACGGCAAGGTAAGCGGATGCATTACTCACTTCTCGATCTGGCCCCGGTGGCCGAGGGCCAGTCCAGTGCCGAAGCCCTGCGCAACACGCTGGATCTGGCCCGCGCGGCCGAGGCCCTGGGCTATCACCGCTACTGGCTGGCCGAACATCACAACATGCCGGGGATCGCCTCGGCCGCGACCTCGGTGGTGATCGGTCATGTGGCGGCGGGGACGAAAAGCATAAGGGTCGGCGCGGGCGGCATCATGCTGCCCAACCACGCGCCGCTGATCATCGCCGAACAGTTTGGCACGCTGGAGGCGCTGTTTCCCGGCCGGATCGACCTTGGCCTGGGCCGCGCCCCCGGCACCGACATGGCCACGGCGCGCGCGCTGCGCCGGCATCTGGAAGCCTCGGACGACTTTCCCCAGGATGTGCTGGAGTTGATTCATTACATGGATGCACCCGACCCTGCGGCAAGGGTGCGCGCCTTTCCGGGCGAGGGGGCGCAGGTGCCGGTCTGGATCCTCGGTTCCAGCCTTTATGGCGCACAGCTCGCGGCCTATCTCGGGCTGCCCTATGCCTTTGCCAGCCATTTCGCCCCGGCCCAGCTGGCCGAGGCGGCGCATGTCTACAAGACCACTTTCCGACCCTCGGTCTGGCGCGAGCGTCCGCATTTCATGATGGCGGTGGGCCTGCATGCCGCTGCCAGCGATGCCGAGGCGGAATATCTGCGCTCCTCGCAGATCCTGTCCTTCGCCCGGCTGCGGAGCGGCCAGCCCGGCCGCCTGCCGCCGCCGCAAGCGGACCTCACGGGCATCGCCCCCCATGTCATGGCCGGGGTGAACGAGGCGCTGTCCTGCGCCGCCGTCGGCGGGCCGGAAACGGTGCGCGCCCGCCTTGCGGCGCTGATCGCCGAATACCAGCCCGACGAGGTGATGCTGACCGGCATGATGTTCGACCCCGCGGCGCGGCGCGAATCCTTCAGGATCGGCGCCGAGGCGATGCTCGCCCTGGGCGCCACCGCCTCCGGCCCCGCAGCTTCGGGTCCCGCAGACCGCGCAAAGGACGCCGCCGCCTGACCGGCGGCGCCGTCCTGGCGTTCCGGGCCCCCATCGGCCCATTTGGGCCGGCGCGGTTCAGGGCGTGATGAGGGTGAGCCTGGGCCCCGGCCCGGCCTCGCGCAGTTCGCGCTCCACCAGATGCGGGCGGGGCAGCGCGGGGGCGATGACGAAGATCCTGCCGCCAAAGCCAAGCTCGGCCAGCCGCTCGATCGCCGCCGTTGCGTCATAGGGCCCGGCGAAGAGCCGGATCACCACCACGGTCGGCATCACCGCTGTGAGGAGATCCTCGTCGAGGTCGACAAAGCGGTGGTGCACCGCACCGGGCAGGGGAATCGGCCCATAGGGCGCCATCAGCCCCGCACAATCCAGGGCCAGAAACCGGTCTTCGGCGCCTGCCGAGAGCGTGACCAACCTTGGGTACATTGTTCCGCGTGGGACTTCCATCGACTGCGACTCACCGAGATAACTCGGGGCATTTTGCAACCCGAACGAGCAGATTGCTACAGAATGAACGCATGACGGGAAAGCGGATGTCGCAGATGGACCTTCGCGGCGATCTTATGCATGAATGTCTGGCCGGATGAAGGAAATTCCATGGATGACGCGACGCTGACCCAGCTTTTGGCAGGCCTGCCCCTGGCCACGGTGATGATCGGGGCGGATGAACGGATCATCGCGGCCAATCCGGCGGCCGAGCGGCTTCTGGGCGCGCGTCTGGTCGGGCGGCCGCATGCTTTCGTGCTGCGCCAGCCCGAGGTGCTGGAGGCCATCGCAGCCGCCGCCCGCACCGGCCAGCTGGCCGAGGCCCGCCACATCATCCCGGGGCCAAGCCATGAGGTCGTCCACCGCGTCACCGCCGCCCCGGTCGGCGACCGGGTGCTGTGCTCCTTCGAGGATCTGTCGGACCGCGAGCAGATGGACGCGATGCGGCGCGATTTCGTGGCCAATGTCAGCCACGAGTTGCGCACGCCCCTGACCTCGGTCTTGGGCTTCATCGAAACCCTGCGCGGCCCGGCCCGCGACGATGCCGCGGCGCGCGACCGCTTTCTGGCCATCATGCAGACCGAGGCCGAGCGGATGGTCCGCCTGGTGCGCGACCTTCTGCACCTGTCCAAGGTCGAGGCGCAAGAGCGCCAGCGCCCGACCGGCCGCCATGACATCGCAAGGCTGGTGCTGTCGGCGGTGCAATCGCTGCGGCCGCTCGCCGAGGCGAACCGGGTCAAGCTGATCCTGAGCGGGCTGGACCAACCGGTCGAGCTGATCTCGGACCCCGACCAGATCACCCAGGTCGCCACCAACCTCGTCGAGAACGCGATCAAATACGGCGGGCCGGGCAAGGAGGTCCGGGTGACGCTGGCGCGCGAGGCCAGCCCGCGCGGCCCCAAGCTGCGCCTGTCGGTGAGCGATCAGGGCGAGGGGATCGATTCTTTCCACATCCCCCGTCTGGCCGAGCGGTTCTACCGGGTCGATGGTCACCGAAGCCGCGAGAAGGGCGGCACCGGGCTGGGGCTGGCCATCGTCAAGCACATCGCCCACAGGCACCGCGGCCGGCTGGAGATTTCCTCGGAGCCGGGCAAGGGCTCGACCTTCTCCGTCCTGCTGCCGGAAGGCCCGGGTTGAGCGCGTCCCGATTTTTCGTCGAAAAATCGTGGCCTTGCGCCGGAGGAACGATTTTTCTGCGAAAAATCGGTGCCCTGCGCCGGAGGGGCCCGCAGGGCACGACGGCCTGATCTTTCGCAGAAAGATCGTGGCCCGCCCTGGCCATCCTGCTTGCCCTCTGCGCCCCAGTCGCAGGCGCCGTCATAAACCTGTTACACAACTGTCGCAAAACTGCAGGCTAAGCCGCCTAAACGCAGGCCACGAAGGGTGGCCACTCGGGCCTCCCTCTGACGCAGGACAGGAGATAACGATGTCCCTCATGAAAGTTTCCGCCTCGGCGCTGGCGATCCTCGCCGCCTCGGCTCTGACCGCTTCCGCCCGTGACCAGCTGCAGATCGCCGGTTCCTCGACCGTGCTGCCCTTCGCCACCATCGTGGCCGAAGCGTTTGGCGAGCAGGGCACCTTCAAGACCCCGGTCGTCGAAGGCGGTGGTTCGGGCGCTGGCCGTGCCGCGCTCTGCAAGGGCGTGGGCGAAGACACGATCGACGTCGCCAACTCCTCCTCGCGCATCAAGCAGTCGGACATCGACACCTGCAAGACCAACGGCGTCACCGACATCATGGAAATCAAGATCGGCTATGACGGCATCGTCTTCGCCTCGGACATCGCCGGCCCGGACTTCGCCCTGAAGCCCGCCGACGTCTATTCGGCCATCGGCGGCAAGGTCGTCAAGGACGGCGCCCTGGTTGCCAACACCGCCAAGACCTGGGCTGACGCCGCGGCCGGCCTGCCGGCGCAAGACATCCTGGCGCTGATCCCCGGCTCCAAGCACGGCACCCGCGAAGTCTTCGACACCAAGGTGATCGAAGCCGGCTGCAAGGCCACCGGCGCCTATGACCTTTACAAGGCCGCCTCGACCGGCGCCGACGACAAGGCCAAGGAAAAGGACGCCATCTCCGGCTGCCACACCCTGCGCTCCGACGTCGTGACCGAGATCGACGGCGACTATACCGAGACCCTGTCGCGTCTGGCTGCCAACAAGCACGCCATGGGCGTCTTCGGCCTGTCCTTCTATGAAAACAACACCGACAAGCTGAAAGTCGCGACCGTGGACGGCATCGTGCCCTCGACCGCCACCATCGCCGACGGCACCTACCCGGTCTCGCGCCCGCTCTACATGTATGTGAAAAAGCAGCATATCGGCGTCATCCCCGGCCTGCAGGAATACCTGGACTTCTTCGTCTCCGACGACATGGCTGGCCCCGAAGGCAAGCTGATCGAATACGGTCTGGTCGCTGACCCGAACCTGGCCCAGACCCAGGCCGACGTGAAGGCCGACAAGGTCATGGACCCGCTGAAGTAAGATCACGCCACAAGGGCGCGCGGAGCCTCGGTTCCGCGCGCCTTTTCCTGCCTGATGCCAACCATCCTGACATCTCCTACCCAAAGGTAAATCATGAGCCTTGGCCTTTTGTGCCTGATCCTGCTTGGCCTCGCCGGTCTTGGCCATGTGCTGGGCCAGCGCCGTGCGATTGCCGCCGCAGATGGCGATATCCGCAAACTGCATTCCCTCCCCGCCTTTTATGGCCGCATCACCGCGCTTGGCGTCCTGGTGCCGGCCTTTGCGCTGATGGTCGTCTGGCTTCTGGCCGAGGGCTTCGTCATCCAGGGCGCCGCCCTGTCGCATATCTCCGCCGCTGACGTGCCCGAGGGCAGCAGCGTCAATCTGGTCATGGCCGATGTGACGCGCCTGGCCTCGGGGCTCAACACCCTGGCCGCCTCCGGTGCCGATACCAAGGCCCTGGCCCTGGACCCCGCCGCGCTGAAGACCGCTCTCGGCAATGCCGGGGTTGCGATGGGTGATGACCCGAACCCCACGATGATCGCCGCGGCCGAGGCCGTGCGCTCCACCGGGCATCTGTCGCGCCTCTTGCTGACGCTGGTCTCGCTCGCCATTGCCGGCGCGGGCCTCGTCTGGGGGCTGAGCCGGATCACCCCGGATTTCCGCGCCCGCAACGCGACCGAGATCGTCTCGATGGGCCTTTTGATCGCAGCCTCGCTGATCGCGGTGCTGACCACGGTCGGCATCGTGCTGTCGCTTCTGTCCGAGACGATCCACTTCTTCCGGCTTTACCCGGCGTCGGAGTTCTTCTTCTCGACCAAGTGGAACCCGAAGTTCGGCGGCGGCTCGTCGCTGGGCATCTGGCCGCTGGTCTGGGGCACGCTCTATGTCTCGGTGATCTCGCTGGTTGTCGCTGTCCCGATCGGCCTTCTGTCCGCCATCTACCTCGCCGAATATGCCTCCAAACGCACACGCGGCATCGTCAAGCCGCTGATCGAGATCCTGGCCGGCATCCCGACCATCGTCTACGGCCTCTTCGCGCTGATCACCGTCGGCCCGCTGCTGCGCGACTGGATCGCGATGCCGATGGGGCTGGGCAATTCGTCGTCCTCGGTGATGACGGCGGGGCTCGTCATGGGGATCATGGTCATCCCCTTCGTCTCCTCGCTGTCCGACGACATCATCAACGCCGTGCCCCAATCCCTGCGCGATGGCTCGCTCGGCCTCGGCGCCACGCCGTCCGAGACCATCCGCCAGGTCGTCATCCCCGCAGCCCTTCCCGGCATCGTCGGCGCGGTCCTTCTGGCCGCCTCCCGTGCCATCGGCGAGACGATGATCGTCGTCCTCGGGGCAGGGGCCGCGGCCAAACTCTCGATGAACCCCTTTGACGCCATGACCACCGTCACGGTGAAAATCGTGAGCCAGCTGACCGGCGACACCGAATTTGCCTCACCCGAGACGCTGGTGGCCTTCGCCCTTGGCCTGACGCTCTTCACCCTGACCCTGTGCCTGAACATCGTGGCCCTGGTCATCGTCCGCAAATACCGGGAGCAATACGAATGAGCGACCTCAGCCATTCCCCCATGGCGGCGCATGAAGTGCATTCGCTTTTCGCCCCCGACAAGCGCACCAATGCCCGCAACGCCGCCGAGAAACGCTTCCGCGCCTATGGGCTGGTCGCGATCAGCCTGGCACTTCTGGCGCTGTTGTGGCTGATGATCTCCATCTTCTCGGCGGGTCTTCCGGCCTTCCGCCAGACCTTCATCGAGATCCCGGTGACCCTTGATGCCGCCGTTCTCGACAAGGCCGGCCACGGCATCCCGTCCGAGATGGCCTCGGTCTCGACCATCGGTTACGGCAAAGTGCTGGCCAAGGCCCTCTCGGCCGAGGTCGCCAAGCGCGGCATCGACATCGGTACCATGAAGGACAAGGATATCGCCGAGATGATCTCGGAGGAATCCGCCGCAGGCCTGCGCAACATGGTGCTGGCCGACCCCAAACTTCTGGGCACCACGATCTCCTTTGAAGCCCTCGCCAATGGCCGGATCGACGGCTACTTCAAGGGCCGGGTCACGATGGAAAGTGCCGCCCGCGACAAGAACACCTCGCCCGAGAAGCTGGCGCTCGCCGACAAGCTGCGCGCGGCGGGGGTGATTTCGATGAAGCTGAACTCCGGCTTCCTGACCCGCCCCGATGCCTCGGACAAGCGGCCCGAAGCCGCCGGCTTGGGTGTCGCGATCATCGGCTCCTTGTACATGATGTTCGTGGTGCTGGTCCTGGCTCTGCCGATCGGCGTCGCAGCCTCGGTCTATCTTGAGGAATTCGCGCCGAAGAACCGCTGGACCGACCTGATCGAGGTCAACATCGCCAACCTCGCCGCCGTGCCCTCGATCGTCTACGGCATCCTGGGTCTCTCGATCTTCATCAACTTCGCCGGTCTGCCGCAGTCGGCCCCCGTCGTCGGTGGCCTTGTGCTGACGCTGATGACCCTGCCGCGCATCATCATCCCGACCCGTGCCGCGCTGAAAGCCGTGCCGCCTTCGATTCGCGATGCGGCCCTCGGGATCGGCGCGTCGAAACTGCAGACCGTGACCCACCACGTCCTGCCGCTCGCCATGCCCGGCATCCTGACCGGCACGATCATCGGCCTGGCGCAGGCCCTTGGGGAGACCGCCCCCCTCTTGCTGATCGGCATGGTGGCCTTTGTCCGCGACTTCCCCGGCCTGCCGCCCGAGGGGCTGTTCGATCCGGCCTCGGCGCTGCCGGTGCAGATCTACAACTGGACCCAACGCGGCGACCCCGGGTTTGTCGAGCGGGCCTCGGGGGCGATCATCGTCCTTCTGGTCTTCCTGATCCTGATGAACACGGTCGCCATCATTCTGCGACGCAAATACGAACGCCGCTGGTAAGGTAGGAAAACGAACATGAAAGACCTCAGACTGGAGCGCGACGTGCAGACTGACACCGCCAAGATCGAAGCCCGTGGGGTACAGGTCTATTACGGCACCAACCATGCCCTGAAGGATGTCGATGTCGATATCCTCGACAAGACCGTCACCGCCTTCATCGGGCCGTCGGGCTGCGGGAAATCCACCTTCCTGCGCTGCCTGAACCGGATGAACGACACCGTGGCCTCGGCCCGGGTCGAAGGCACGATCAAGCTGGAAGGCGAGGATATCTATGACCCCCGCGTCGACCCGGTGCAATTGCGCGCCAAGGTCGGCATGGTGTTCCAGAAGCCCAACCCCTTCCCGAAGTCGATCTATGACAACGTGGCTTACGGCCCGAAGATCCACGGATTGACCCGCAACAAGGCCGAGCTTGACCAGATCGTCGAGGATTGCCTGCGCAAGGCCGCGCTGTGGAACGAGGTCAAGGACCGTCTGACCTCGCCCGGCACCGGCCTCTCCGGCGGCCAGCAGCAGCGCCTCTGCATCGCCCGCGCCATCGCCACCTCGCCCGAGGTTCTGCTGATGGACGAGCCGTGCTCGGCCCTCGACCCGATTGCGACGGCGCAGGTCGAAGAGCTGATCGACGAACTGCGCTCGCAGTTCTCGGTGGTGATCGTGACCCACTCGATGCAACAGGCCGCGCGGGTGTCGCAGCGTACCGCCTTCTTCCACCTCGGCCATCTGGTCGAATATGGCGAGACGGGGACGATCTTCACCAACCCGAAAGACCCGCGCACGGAAAGCTACATTACCGGCCGGATCGGCTGAGGAGATGACCATGAACACAGACCGCCACATCGCCTCGGCTTTCGACCGGGACCTGGAAGGGGTGCAGGCCCTTGTCCTGAAAATGGGGGGCCTGGTCGAGGCCGCCATCTCCGACGCGGCCCTGGCGCTGGAGACCCGCGACGAGGCTCTGGCCGAACGCGTCCGCCTCGGCGACACGGCCATTGACGCGCTGGAAGACCAGGTCAACGCCGAATGCGTCCGCCTGATCGCGATCCGCGCGCCTGCGGCCTCCGACCTGCGCACCGTGCTGACCGTGATGAAGATCGCAGCCTCGCTGGAGCGTTGCGGTGACTATGCCAAGAACCTCGCCAAACGCTCGGTCGTGCTGGCCAACATGCATTCGATCGAAGGTGCCGCCGGCTCGATCCGCCGGATGGCGCGTCAGGTCGGGCTTCTGCTGAAGGACGCGCTGGATGCCTTCATCGCCCGCGACGTGGCCTTGGCCGAATCGGTGCGCCAGCAGGACAAGGACGTGGACCAGATGTACACGGCGCTGTTCCGCGAATTCCTGACCCATATGATGGAAGACCCGCGCAACATCACCGCCTGCATGCACCTGCATTTCATCGCCAAGAACATCGAACGGGTCGGCGACCATGCCACCACGATTGCCGAGCAGGTGATCTACCTTGCCACCGGGGCCCTGCCGCTGGAACCGCGCCCGAAGACCGAATCCGTCATCTCGGGTGACAACTGATGGCGCAACCCACCGTCCTTCTGGTCGAGGACGAACCCGCACAACGCGAAGTCCTGGCCTATAATCTCGAGGCCGAGGGCTTCGACGTCCAGCGCGCCACCAATGGCGAAGAGGCGCTGATGCTGGTCTCGGAAAGCCCGCCCGACCTGATCCTGCTCGACTGGATGATGCCGCATGTCTCGGGCCTCGAAGTCTGCCGCCGCCTGAAGATGCGGCCCGAGACGCGGGCGATCCCGATCATCATGCTTTCGGCCCGCTCGGAAGAGGTCGACAAGGTGCGCGGGCTGGAAACCGGTGCCGACGACTATGTGATCAAGCCCTATTCCATCGTCGAACTGATGGCCCGCCTGCGCGCCCAGCTGCGCCGGGTGCGGCCCTCGACCCTCGGCATGGTGCTGGAATGGGAGGATATCAGCCTCGACGCCGAAACCCATAGGGTGATCCGCGCGGGCCAGACGCTGAAACTCGGCCCGACCGAATTCCGCCTGCTGGCCACCTTCCTCGAAAAGCCCGGCCGGGTCTTCTCGCGCGAACAACTGCTCGACCGGGTCTGGGGCCGCGACATCTATGTCGACAGCCGCACCGTGGATGTCCACGTCGGCCGCCTGAGGAAAGCCCTCTGCGCCTTTGGCGGCGAAGACCCCCTACGCACCGTCCGCGGCGCCGGCTACGCCCTCGGCTAACCCTCCGGTCAGATGGGCACATTGCCCATCCTACCGCCACCACGCACCCCCCTTTGCCCTCTGCCTAAATACTCCCGCCGGAGGCTCAGGCCCGCCCCGAGCGCCGCGCGGGGGGCAGGGGCCGGATCGGTGCCGCATGCCCCTGCATCCTGAAGGCATCCCCCCCATCTGTAACCTCACCTAACATTTCCGAAAATAATTTGATCAAAGTCCGCTGGCTTTTCGCCGCGCTTCTGCTAGCCTCCATCCTATTGAATGGAGATTCAAAATGAACGCCCCCATCACCACCGCCCCGCAAGCCCTGTCCAACGCCAATGCCTGGGAGATGGACCGCCGCCACGCGCTCCACCCTTGGACCAACTTCGGCCCCTTCGAGAAAGAGGGCGCTTTGGTCATCACGAAAGGGCAGGGCTGTACCCTCTGGGATGCCGAAGGGCGCGCATACCTTGATGCCGTGGGCGGCATGTGGTGCACCAACATCGGCCTTGGCCGCACAGAAATGGCCGAGGCGATCGGCGCCCAGGCCCAGAACCTCGCCTTCGCCAATTACTTCGTCGATGTGACCAATGACCCCGCCGCCCGTCTCGCCGCCAAACTGGCCGAGCTGGCGCCCGGCGACCTCAACCGGGTTCATTTCACCACCGGCGGCTCGACCGCCGTCGATACCGCCGTCCGCATGGTCAGCTACTACCACCACGCCCGCGGCAACCCGCAAAAGACCGACATCGTCGCCCGGGAAAACTCCTACCACGGCTCGACCTACCTCACCCAGTCGGTCGGCAAGCGCAACGGCGACCGCGTCGACGAATTCCGCTACAAGACCGAGGGCATCCACCACCTCTCCTGCCCCAACCCCTACCGCCGCCCCGCCGGCATGACCGAGGCCACCTTCTGCGACAGTCTGGTGGCCGAGTTCGAAGCCCTGATCGCCCGCGTCGGCGCTGACCGCATCGGCGGCTTCATCGCCGAGCCGATCCAGGCCTCGGGCGGCATCATCATCCCGCCGCAAGACTACCTCTACCGCATGTGGCAGGTCTGCCAGCGCCACGACATCCTCTTCATCGCCGACGAGGTGGTGACCGCCTTCGGCCGCATCGGCCACTGGTTCGCGAGCCTGTCGGAATTCGGCGTCCAGCCCGACATGATCACCTCGGCCAAGGGCCTGACCTCGGGCTATGTGCCCTTGGGTGCCCTGATCTTCTCCGACCGGATCTGGAATGTGATGGCCGAAGGCGGCAGCCGCTGGTTCACCTCCGGCTTCACCTATTCCGGCCACCCGGTCTCCTGCGCCGCGGCGCTCAAGAACATCGAGATCATCGAGCGCGAAGACCTCCTGTCCCACGCCATGAAAGTCGGCACCTATTTCGAGACCCGCATGGCCCCGCTCGCCAACCTGCCGCTCGTGGGCGACGTCCGCGGCCGCAAGCTGATGCTCTGCGTCGAAAACGTCGCCAACAAGGAGACGAAAGAACTGCTCCCCGACGCGGCCAACGAGAGCAAACGCATCTCCAACCTCTGCGAAAGCCTCGGCCTCCTGGTGCGCCCCATCGGCCACCTGAACGTCATGTCGCCGCCCCTCGTGATCACCGAAAGCCAGATCGACTTCATCGCCGAGACCCTGGAGACCGCGATCAAGCAGGTGACCGACGATCTGGTGTGCGAAGGGTATAAGCTGGGGTAGGGGGGCCAAATGCGCCTTCCCCACGCTCGGGTCCCATTGATTTCGCGTTGGTGCCGTTACTATTTTTAGAGACGGGGACCTGTCGCAAGGAAGAAGACCTGATTGGCGAGTAACCTGCTCTGGCTGACTGACCCAGAAGACCAGAGAACGGTTCAGTCATGCCGCAGCGATTTTCGGGTGATTTGAAACGGAGCTGCCATGGCGGAAGTGCCGAACGATAGATCTACGAAGCGAAATAAATTCATGCAGAGGGTTTCAGAGACCGCCCTCTGCGTTTGCGCAGTTCTATGCTATGCGGTCGTATTGGCATTTGACGATAGGCTGCTGGCGGCAACTCGGTGGCTGTCTGGTTTCACATCGATTTTTGACGCTCGAATAGGATTCTTGCAGGTGATTGATGAAAGGTCGGTGGCTTCATTCACTGGGACTGTGTTGGTTGGACTATTCTTCGTACCATCCATGATGATCCTGCATGCAATTCTGTGTTGGAAGGCGGGAGGGATGCCGGAAAAGATCATAAAATTTGATCTTTCGCTGATTTCTGCAATTCTACTGTGTTGGGTTTTTTCAGGTGTCGTTTTTTGGATTTGCTTCATGGATGCCCCGCACGGCGTCAGGGGCGGTCGCCTGGGCATGGCAGGGATGTTTCTATGGCCGGTTTTTCCGGGTCTTGGCGCTTTGGTGATCTGGATGGCGGAATTGCTTATTTTCTGGCCACTTTTGGCGATAGTTAGGGCCACTTTAGGTTTCGGGACCCGTTGATCTCTCGTCGGCGAAGGGAGGCAAACTCCACGAGAACGCTGACCGGTGAACACAAGCTTGCGAGCTGTCGTCGATGCCGATGGATCTTCACGCTTGCGGCAAAGCATGAGTTGGCCTCTTACAAGGCGTAGACCTCCGCTTCTGGACGATTCCTGAACTCCCTTGCCTCTCCCTTCCACCGCCCCGCGTAGAGACGGAAGGAAGACCAAAGGAAGACGCCGGCAAGACCACCTTTTCCCGCAAAACCCCGTCTTGCCAAGACCTTACCCCACCCCCTCATCCCCCGTTGACAATCCCATCCCAGTCTTTACGTTCCGGTCACCGGATAAGCGTGGTCTCCGATCCAAACGATACGCATCCCGAATTTCCGAGATTCCCATGGCCCTTGAAGACGCCAAGTCACAGGTGGATACCGCCTTCACCCGCACCAGCCAGCGCGGCTATGCTTTTGAAAACGCCTTCGGTGGCGCGACCTCCTTCCTGCGCCGGACCTATACCAAGGACCTCGCGGGCGTGGACCTCGCCATCACCGGGGTGCCCTTCGATCAGGCGGTGACCCACCGCGCCGGCACCCGCTTCGGCCCGCGTGCGATCCGCGAGGCCTCTGCCCTGATGCCCTACGATCCGCCCGCCGGTTGGCCGACCAACCCCTTGGAAGACCTCAATATCATCGACTATGGCGACCTCGCCTTCGACTATGCCCGCACGCAGGATTTCCCCGATACGCTGACCAACCACATCCGCAAGATCCTGGCCGCCGGGGCAGGGAGCGTCACGCTGGGTGGCGACCATTTCATCACCTTCCCGATCCTGCGCGCCTATGCCGAGAAGTTCGGTCCGCTCTCCCTCATCCATTTCGACGCCCATTCCGACCTCT
Organism: Rhodobacter sp. P2_H5; assembly: GCF_056403335.1. Lineage (NCBI taxonomy): Bacteria > Pseudomonadati > Pseudomonadota > Alphaproteobacteria > Rhodobacterales > Rhodobacter > Rhodobacter sp. P2_H5. The sequence continues at coordinate 74,157 of NZ_JBFUFS010000007.1, forward strand.
GGCCCGATGACGATTATGCCCGCATCGACCATGGCACGATGTTCTACAAGGCGGTGAAATCGGGGCTCGTCGACCCCAAACGCTCCGTCCAGATCGGGATCCGCACGACGACCGAGGATTACCTCGGCGTCAATGTGATCACCGCGCGCGAGGTGCATGAGAAGGGCACCGATTGGGTCGTGGCCAAGGCCAAGGAAATCGTAGGCCAATCAAACACCTACGTCACTTTCGACATCGACGCGCTCGACCCGGCCTTTGCGCCCGGCACCGGCACCCCGGTCTGGGGCGGCCTTGCCAGCTGGCAAGCCGCCGCCATGCTGCGCGATCTGGCTGGCATCAGGATGGTCGGGGGAGACGTGGTCGAGGTCTCGCCCCCCTATGACACGACGGGTGCGACTGCCATTGCCGGCGCCCATGTGGCGTACGAACTGGTCTGCCTCTACCATTGGGCCAGGACACAAAGGTGATCCGCATGCTGTTGAAAAGCCTTCTCCTTCTGGCCGTGATCGCGGTTCTGGGCCTTGCGGCCTGGATCCGCCTCGCCCCCGATGACCCCGCGGTCTGGAACACACCCCTCGCCGCCGCGCCCGAGGCCAGCCCCGGCCCCTGCGCCGAAAAGGTCATGCTCGTCCCCAAAGGCGCCCGCGCGACCTGCCTCCTCCCCGGCACGCCGAAGGAGGCCCTGACCAAACTCGACGCCACGGCTCTGGCACAACCGCGCACCACCCACCTCGCCGGCACCCCGGCCGAGGGCCGCATCACCTGGGTCGCGCGCTCCGCCGTGATGGGCTTCCCCGACTACATCACCGCCGAGGCGACCACCGCCCCCGAAGGCACCAGGCTCGATATCCTGTCGCGGCAACGTTACGGCAGCAAGGACATGGGGGTGAACGAAGCCCGCCTCAAACACTGGCTCGCGGCCTTCTGACCCCGAACCGGTGCTTTCCGCTTCATTGGTCCATAAATATCCCACGGGGGTGCGGGGGTGTGAAACCCCCGCTTCTGCCAGCCGGGGCCCGGGGGGTTGATCCCCCCGGGCCCCGGCCACTCCTGCCCGAAGCCCCCACTGCACCCTTGACCAACCCCGCCTTTCGCGCCACACCCCGCCCATGGTTCCCTTGGACAAACTCGCCCAGATCACCCAGCGCTTCGATTATGTCGAGGCGCGGCTGAATGCTGGTGGCAACCCGGGCGAGATCGCCAATCTCTCGCGCGAATATTCCGAACTCGGCCCGGTGATTGCCCAGATCAACGCCTATCGCCAGGCGCTCGACGATCTGGCCGAGGCCGAGATCATGCTCGCCGACCCCGAGATGAAGGCCCTGGCCGAGGAAGAGATGCCCCGCCTCAAGGCCCGGATTCCGGAGATGGAACGGGCCCTGCGCCTCGCGCTTCTGCCCAAGGATTCCGCCGATGCGCGGCCTGCCATCCTTGAAATCCGCCCCGGCACCGGGGGGGAGGAGGCCGCGCTCTTTGCCGCTGATCTTCTGCGCATGTATCAGAAATACTGTGAGAAAATGGGCTGGACCTTCGAGATCCTCGAAGAGCAGTTCACCGACCTTGGCGGCCTCAGGGAGCTTTCGGCCCATATCCAGGGCGAGGGCGTCTTCGCGAAGATGAAGTTCGAATCCGGCGTCCACCGCGTCCAGCGCGTGCCCACGACCGAGGCGGGCGGTCGCATCCACACCTCGGCCGCCACGGTGGCGGTCCTGCCCGAGGCGCAGGAGGTCGATATCGACATTCCCGCCGCCGACATCCGCATCGACACGATGCGCGCCTCCGGCGCGGGCGGCCAGCACGTCAACACCACGGACTCGGCGGTGCGTATCACCCACCTGCCCACCGGCATCATCGTGACCTCGGCGCAGAAATCGCAGCACCGCAACAAGGATATGGCCATGGCGGTCCTGCGCGCGCGGCTCTATGAGATGGAGCGCGACCGCATCAATTCCGAACGCTCCGCCGATCGCAAGGCGCAGGTCGGCTCGGGTGACCGGTCCGAGCGCATCCGCACCTATAACTTCCCACAAGGCCGCATGACCGATCACCGCATCAACCTCACGCTCTATTCCCTTGGCCAGATCATGGAGGGCAACCTGACCGAGGTCATCGACGCCCTTGTCGCCCATGATCAGGCCACGCGTCTGGCCGAAGTCGAATGACCGCCGCCCTGGCCCTGCGCACCGGCATCGCCACCTTGCGTGACGCGGGGATCGAGGATGCCCCGCGCGACGCCCGCCTTCTGATGGCCAAGGCGATGGCGGTGCCCGCCGACCGGCTGACCCTGCATCTGCAGGACGATTTGCCCGCCGCCGCCGCCCAGACCTTCACCGCCCTCATCGCGGCCCGCGCCGCCCGCCAGCCGATGGCGCAGATCCTCGGCGAGCGTCTGTTCTGGGGCCGCAGCTTCGAGGTGACGCGCGACACGCTCGACCCGCGCCCGGAAACCGAGGTTCTGGTGCAGGAGGCGCTGCGCCGGCCGTTCATCAAGATCCTCGACCTCGGCACCGGGTCGGGCTGCATCCTGATCTCCTGCCTTCTGGGGATGCCGATGGCCTCGGGCCTCGGCGTCGACCTCTCGGAAGCGGCCCTGCGGGTTGCGGCCCGCAATGCCGAACGCCACGCGCTGACCCGGGCCAAGTTCAAGGCCTCGGACTGGCTCCGCGCGGTGTCGGACCGCTACGACCTCATCGTTTCCAACCCGCCCTATATCGCCGAGGCCGAAATGGCGGGCCTCTCCCCCGAGGTCCGCGATTGGGAGCCGAAGAAGGCGCTGACCCCCGGCGGCGACGGTCTTGCCGCCTACCGCGCCATCGCCGCCGGCGCCCCGGCGCGCCTGTTGCCCGGCGGGCGTCTCCTGCTGGAGATCGGGCCGACGCAAGGGCCCGCCGTCTCGGCCCTTCTGGCCAAACAGGGCCTGACCGGGATCCGCATCCTGCCCGATCTGGATGGCCGCGACCGCGTGGTCTGCGCCGAAAAGCCGGTCTCCGACACGGATTGCGCTGCGGGCTAGATCCCGATGCCGCGCWGGGTTGCGCGGCATCGCCCCCGCTTTTTGCGCGGGTTTTCGCAAGAAAACCCTTGCCCGGGGGGCGAGCCTGTGTTTATTGAAATTACGCAAGCCGACGCGGAAGGCCATTCTGGCCGCCACGAAGCTTGCGGATGCCCGCCTCTCGCCGATTTTTCCTCTGGTCCTTCTGGCCAAGGCGATGGGGCGCAGGACAACCGGATCAAAGGACAACATGCGCTCTTCCAAGTCCCGTTCGCGTTCGAAGTCGAACCGCCCGCGCACGCTCGGCAACATCATCAACCGCGTGTTTGACAGCTCCGGCCCCGAGGGCAAGGTGCGTGGCACGCCGGCCCAGTTGATCGAGAAATACCAGTTTTTGGCCCGCGATGCCCAGCTGTCGAATGACCGCGTCGCCGCCGAGAATTTTCTGCAACACGCCGAACATTACACGCGTCTGCTCGCCGAGGCGAACCGCGAAATCGCCGTCGAACAAGAGACCCGCCAGCAGGGCTATGGCCAGAATGGCCAAAATGGCCAGGGCGGCAACACCCAGGGTGGCCGCGATCAGAACGGCCAGCCGCGCGAGCGTGCGCAGGGCGGCGAGCGTCAGGACTACCGCCAGGATTACCGCGATGACGACCAGCCCGATACCTCGGGCCATGACGTGATCGAGGTTCTGGGTTATGACGATGCCGGTCTGGTGGAAACACCCGAGGCGGCGATGCGCCATGAGCGCCAGAACGACCAGCGCCAGAACGACCAGCGCCAGAACGACCAGCGCCAAAATGACCAGCGCGGCGACCAGCGCCCGCGCTACGACGACAACCGCCGCCCGCAACAGCCGCGCTCGCAAGACGGCCAGCAGAACCGCAATGACGGCAACCGCTCGGAGTCCAACCGTTCTGACGGCAACCGGTCCGATGCAAACCGGAACGACAGCAACGCCAGCCGCAGCAACGAACAGCGCCGCCCCTATCCGCCGCGTGTCGATCAGAACCGCAACCAGCAGGACCGCCCGCAACAGGACCGCAGTCAGCAAGACCGCAGTCAGGCAGACCGTGGTCAGCAGGACCGTAGCCAGCAGGATCGCGCCCCGCAGGACCGCAGCCAGCAAGATCGCGCTCCGCAGGAGCGCGCCGCCGAGCAACCGCGCCCGGTGACCTTCAAGCCGGTCCCGGTCTTCCCGGTCGATCCGCAACCGGCGACGGCGCAAGTGCAGCCCACCCCGGTCGTGGTGACCGAAGCGGCCCCGGTGTCCCAGCACAGCACGCCCGCGCCGCAACCGGCGACCGAGGCGTCTGAGGCTGCCAAGCCCGCCGCCAAGAAGCGCACCACTTCGACGGCGCCGCGCACGACCTCGCGCAGTTCTGCCCCCCGCGCCACCGAGGCCGCTGCCCCGGAGGCTGCCGCCCCCGAAGCAGCCGCACCCGCCACGGCGCCGCGAACCACACGCCCGCGCACCCCGAAAAAGCCGGTGGATTCTGTGATGCCGCCCGCGTCGCCTTCGGAACCGGTCAGCGAGTAAAGCCGACCCAATCATCGAAACGGCATGGAAAAGGGCGCCCGAGGCGCCCTTTTCCTTTTCCAAAACGGCGGTTGCGGCCGCTGAGAGCTTGACCTCAGCCGCGAGCGGCCACCGCCCGCGCCAGGGCGCAGAACCGCTCCAGCGAGATCTCCTCGGCCCGGGCGGTCGGCGGGATGCCCACGCTTTCCAGCACCGCCTCCATATCCGGCGCGATGCCTTTCAGGCTCGACCGCAGCATCTTGCGGCGCTGGTTGAAGCCCGCGGCGACGATCCGGCTCAGCGTCTTTTCATCGGCCGGAAAACGCGGCTCCTCCAGCCTCGTCAAGTGGACGACGGCGGAATGCACCTTGGGCGCCGGGGTGAAGGCCTCGGGCGGCAGATGCATGACGATCTTGGCGTCCGAGCGCCACTGACACAGGATGGCAAGCCGCCCATAGTGATCGTCCCCGGGCTTGGCGGTGATCCGAAGCGCCACCTCGCGCTGGAACATCAGCGTCATCGAGGTCCAGAACGGCGGCCAGATCTTGGGCGTCAGCCAGCGGATCAGCAGTTCAGTGCCGACGTTGTAGGGCAGGTTGGCCGCGATCCGCACCGGCGGCGTCAGGAGGGAGACCATGTCGATCTCCATCGCATCGCCCTCGATGACCTCCAGCCGCCCGGGGTAGGCTGCCGCCACCTCGTTCAGCGCCACGATGCAGCGCGGATCCTTCTCCACCGCCACGACCCGCCGCGCCCCCTCGACCAGCAAGCCCCGCGTCAATCCGCCGGGCCCGGGCCCGATCTCCAGCACATCGGAATGCGCGATGTCGCCGGCAAGGCGCGCGATCTTCGCCGTCAGGTTCAGATCAAGCAGGAAATTCTGCCCCAGCTGCCGCTTGGCCACCAGATCATGGGCATTGATCACCTCGCGCAGCGGCGGCAGTCCGTCAATCGTGGCCAAAACGTCACCTCATCCTTTCCCCCTGATTGGCCCGTATCGCGGCCCGAGGCAAGCCACCCCTTTCCCCTTCATCCAGACCGAAATATCCCGCGGGGGGTGCGAAGCAGTTTGCTGCGCTGCGGGGGGGCGCGCAGCCCCCCAGCCGGAGCCGCCGCGCGCGCCCCGGAACCCGGGCAAAATCACAGCGTGAAATCCGCCACCACCGCCCCCGTCACGCGCTGCAGGGTTGCGGGGGCCAGCGCGAAGATATGGTTCGGCGTCCCCGCCGCGGCCCAGATCACCGGAAAATCCAAGAGCCGCGGGTCCATCCACAGGGGCAGGGGTGTCAGATGGCCCAGAGGCGACACGCCGCCGATCGCAAAGCCCGTCACCGCCCGCACCCGCGCCGCCTCGGCCCGCTGCAGCGCCATCCCCGCCAGGGCCGAGGCCTTGGTGCCATCGACCTGATTGCCTCCCGCCGTCAGGAACAGGGCCAGCTGCCCCTCAGCCCCCTGAAACAGGATCGACTTCACGATCTGGTCCAGCGCCACCCCCGCCGCCGAGGCCGCTTCGGCTGCCGTGCGGGTCGAGGCGGGGGTTTCCATGATCTCGGGCGCCAGGCCAAGCGCCTCAAGGGCGGTTTTCACACGGGTCAGGCTTTTGCTCATCAGGGTCTCGCAGGGGTGGGTTCTGAAATGGGGCGCCGCGGGGGCGGTCGGGGCCTCCGGCGGGAGTATTTGGCAAAGCGCAACGGGAAAGTGCAAGCAGGTCGTGGCGGCGGGCATCCGGGAGCGCGCCTCGGGGCGGTTGACCCGCCCTGGCGCAGAAGGCATGACTGGGGCATGGACCAAGGTTTCGCCTCCCGCATCACCCGGATGCCGCTGCCGCATGATCTTGCGGTCGCGGCGGAACTGGCCGCCGCTTTCGCCGATCTGCCGCCCCAGGTGCAGGGCCTGCTCTCATCCAGCGCCTCCTGTGCCCCCCACCTGCGCGATCTGATCCGGCGCGAGGCGCCCTGGCTGCGCGCCGCCCTGGCTGCCGGGCCGGAGGCCGCCTTCGCCGCCGTGCTGGCTGATCTGGAGGCCGTGACGCCCGACAGCATCGCGGGGCTCTTGCGCCAGGCCAAACGGCGCGCGGCCTTGCTGATCGCTCTGGCCGACCTCGGCGGCCTTTGGGACTTGACCGAGGTCACCACCGCCCTGACCCGGCTCGCCGACACGGCGGTGCAGGCCTGTGTCACAACCCTGGTGGCTGAGGAAATCCGGCGCGGCAAGCTGCCCGCCTCGGAAGGCGCGCCCGGTGACGGGGCTGGGATGGTCGTGCTCGCCATGGGCAAGATGGGGGCCTTCGAGCTCAACTATTCCTCCGACATCGACCTCATCTGCCTGTTCGACGAGACCCGCCACCCCGGCTTTGAACAGGAGGCGCGGGCGGCTTTCATCCGCGTCACCCGCAAGATGACGGCGCTTCTGTCCGACCTCACCTCGGAGGGCTATGTCTTTCGCACCGACCTGCGCCTGCGCCCCGATGCCTCGGTGACCCCGGTCTGCATCTCGATGGCGGCGGCCCTGGCCTATTACGAGGCCGAGGGCCGGACCTGGGAGCGCGCCGCCTATATCAAGGCGCGGCCCTGCGCCGGCGACATTGCAGCCGGCGACCGCTTCCTGCGCGGCCTGATCCCCTTCGTCTGGCGCAAGCACCTCGACTTCGCCGCGATCCAGGATGCCCATGACATGCGGCTGCGGATCCGCGAACATCGCGGGCTGAACGGCCCCCTGGTGGTCGAGGGGCACAATGTCAAACTCGGCCTCGGTGGCATCCGCGAGATCGAGTTCTTCACCCAGACCCGCCAGCTGATCGCCGGGGGTCGCGATCCGGACCTGCGCGCGCGCGGCACCGAAGCGGGGCTGCAGGCGCTCGCCGCCAAGGGCTGGCTGCCGCAGGAGGTGGCCGCAGAACTGGCGCAAGCCTACCGCGCCCTGCGCGAGATCGAGCATCGCTTGCAGATGGTGCTGGATGAACAGACCCAGACCATGCCGACCCAGGCCGAGGCCATCGCCCGCATCGCGGCCTTCTGCGGCGAGGATGAGGCCGGCTTCCGCCAGAGCTTCCTCACCCGCCTGACCGAGGTCGACCGGCTGACCGAAGGCTTCTTCGCCCCCGCCGACCCGGCCGAGGCAGCACTGCCCGAGCTTTCGCCTCAGGCCCGCGGCATCGTCGCGCGCTGGCCGCATTACCCCGCCCTGCGCTCGGACCGCGCCCAGGCGATCTTCGCCCGGCTGCGGCCGACGCTCCTGCGTCAGCTGATGCGCTCGGCCCATCCGCAAGAGGCGCTGGTGGCGCTCGACGGCTTTCTGGCCGGGTTGCCGTCAGGCGTGCAGATCTTTTCGCTTTTCGAGGCCAACCCGCCGCTGGTCGACCTGATCATCGACATCGCAGCCACGGCGCCGGCGCTGGCCCGTTACCTGTCGCGCAATGCCGCCGTGCTGGATGCGGTGATCGGCGGATCATTCTTTGCGCCCTGGCCGGGAAAGATCGGACTGCTGGAGGATCTGAGCCGCGTGCTCGCCACCGCGGGCGATTATGAGAAGGCGCTGGGGCTGGCGCGGATCTGGATGAAGGAATGGCATTTCCGCATCGGCGTTCACCACCTGCGCGGGCTGATCGACGCCTTCGAGGCCGGGAAATCCTATGCCGATCTGGCCGAGGCGGTGATTGCCGGGCTCTGGCCCGTGGTGCTGGCAGAGTTCGCCCGTCGTCATGGCCCGCCGCCCGGGCGCGGGGCCGTGGTGCTGGGCATGGGCTCGCTCGGCGCGGCGCGGCTCAACGCCGGGTCGGATCTGGATCTGATCGTGATCTATGACCCGATGGGGGCGGAAACCTCGACCGGGCCGCGCCCGCTGGCCACGCGGCCCTATTTCGCAAGGCTGACGCAAACCCTGGTGACGGCGCTGACCACCCAGACCGCCGAGGGCCGGCTTTACGAGGTCGACATGCGGCTGCGCCCCTCGGGGCGGCAGGGGCCGGTTGCGACCTCCTTCGACGCCTTCCGCACCTATCAGGAGGGCGAGGCCTGGACCTGGGAACATCTCGCCCTCACCCGGGCGCGGGTGCTGGCGGGGCAGGCCGAACTGGGCAGCGCGGTCGAGGCCTTTCGCCGCGATCTGCTGGCGCGCAAGGGGCAGGGCGAAAAGGTCCGCCCCGACGTGGCCGAAATGCGCGCCAGGCTGGCCGAGGCCAAGCCCGCCCAGGGCGCGTGGGAGGCCAAGAACGGCCCGGGCCGGTTGCTGGACATTGAGCTTTTCGCCCAGATGCTGGCCCTGCAGGCCGGCAGCCCGGCGCGCAACGTCGAACGGCAGCTGGCGGCGGGGCGTTCGGCCGGCAATCTGTCGCAAACGGACGAGACGGTGCTTCTGGATGCGATGAGGCTTTTCTGGCGGATGCAGGCGGGCGCGCGGCTTCTGTCGGACCGGGTGCTGGATCCGGCGACCCTGGGTGAGGGCGCGCAGGCCTTTCTGCTGCGCGAGACCGAGGCTGCGGATGCCGCCGGGTTGACCGCGGCTTTGGACAGGGCGGCAGAGGCGGCAGAGGCAATCATTGCCCCGGCCTTGACGGGAGGAACGGACTGATGGACCAGACGGCACAAAGAGCCGCAGCAGACCCCAAGGGTCTGGTGCGCGAAAGCTACCGGATGGAAGGGATCACGCCGGGCGAATGCCGCTCGATCTTTCTGGACTGGGCGCTGAGCCTGCCGGTCGGGGCGGACACGTCCGCCGCGATCGAAGTGCTTCTGGTCCAATATGGCTCCGAGGCCCCCGATCACCCGATGACGCAAACCTTGAAAGAGGGTCTGGCCGCCCCTCAACCGCCACACCGGCGCGGCGGGCGGATGGGGCGTCAGCAGGGCTGAGCAAGGGATCGCCGGGCTATGGGGGGGGCCGAGGGCGCTGGCCCCAAAGACCCTGGCCTCGATTTTTCGCAGAAAAATCGTTTGTCGGGACGCCAGCCACGATTTTTCCCGCGATTTCTCGACGAAAAATCGTTTGCCCGGGCGCAGGACGATTTTTCTGCGAAAAATCGGGGCCTCCGGCCCGGCGGGGCCTAACGGTCGAGCCGGCCGAGTCTGCCGCCGCGGCGCTTGCTCAGGCGTGGCGCGCGGGCGGGCAGGTCGGCCATCACGGTCTGGCGTTCCCCGGCCGTCATGGCGGACCAGCGGGCGATTTCCTCCATCGAGCGGAAGCAGCCGACGCAGAGCCGCTCTTCGGGGTGGATCACGCAGATCTTGATGCAGGGCGATTGCACCTCGCTACGGGTCCAGATCTCGTCTTCCATCTCAGGCGTCCTTTTGCAGCGAGGACCGGGCCAGGGCGTCCAGCCGATCCAGCGCTCCCTGCAAGATATACCCGGCTGCCACCTGATCAATGACCTCGGCGCGACGTTTTCGTGACGTATCCGCCTCGATCAGCGCTCTTTCGGCGGCCACGGTCGACAGGCGTTCATCCCAATAGGTGATGGGCAGGTCCGAGAGCTTCACGAGATTGCGCGCGAAAGCCTGCGTCGTCTGGACCCTCGGGCCCGAGGAGCCGTCCATGTTCAGGGGCAATCCCAGCACGATGCCCTGCACTTGCCGCTCGGCCAGCAGCTTCAGCAGCGCTGCCGCATCGAGGGTGAATTTCACCCGGCGGATCACGGTGACCGGCGTTGCCACCAGCCGCCGCAGGTCCGAGATCGCGACGCCGATCGTCTTGTCGCCGAGATCAAGGCCGCAGATCGCCCGGTTCGGCGGCAGGATCTTCGCAAATTCCAGAATGTCGGGATAGATCATTGCGCCACCCCGGCCTGAACGGCGGCGGCATGCAGGGCGGAAAGTTCGCCCGGCTTGCCCGCGAAGGCCGCTTCGGCCTTGGCATAGGCGGCCTTGGCGCGGTCCTCGGCGCCCAGCACGCCCAAAGCGTTGATCAGCTTGGTCCAGTCCTCGACCGGGCCGCCTTCGGCCATCAGGCGGGATTCGAGGCCGCCGACCATGCCTTCGATCATCTTCTGGCGGTCCTCGGGCGACATCTGGGCGGCATTGGCCATGTCGGTGGCATCCGGCCCCTTGGTGACCTGGGCCATGTCGGCAGCCTCATAGGCAATCCCCGCCTCATCGGCCACATCCTGGATGCGGGCGCGGATCGGGGCGATCCAGGGGGCATCTTCCGGGCCTTCGTCCAGCAAGGGCTTCCACATCGAGAAGGTGCGGTCGGGCCGTCCGACCTGGGCCGCCATCACACCCAGATAAAAGCGGGCCGAGCCGTTTTTCGGGTCGCGGCGCAGGGTTTCGGCCAGCGCCGTCTCGGCCTCGGGCGAGACGATGCCGCCGCCGGCATAGATCATCAGCACGGCGAGCGTGCTGTAATCCTCTGCCGTGGCCGTTTCGCCCTTGAGGCGGATCACCGCCTCCTGCGCCTTGTGGGCGGCGGCAAAGTTGCCAAGCTTGGTCTCGTTCTCGGCCAGCAGGCTCTGCCCGGTCAGATCGTCGGGGCGCTTTGCCATGAGGGTCCGCAGCTTGCCGATCAGGTCAAGCGCGTCCTGATCCACCCCAGGGGGTGCCACAAAGGGCGGGGCCTTGGCCTCCAGCGCGTCCTGATGCGGGCGGTTCCGGTATTCGGTCTCGGCGGCGGCCAGACGTTCCGCGATGGGCAGGTCGGGATAGCCCGGCACCCCGAGATAGAAATACAAGACCGCCGAACCGGCCAGCGCCAGCGCCACGACCCCCGCCGCAAGGGGCAGGCTGACGCTGCGCGCAGCGGGTGTCCCTGTGCCGGGGCGGGCGGCGCGGTCGGCCTCCAGCATGCGGCGCTGTACTTCGATGCGCAGGCGACCGGCCTCTTCGGCGGGGATGACGCCGCGCGCCAGATCGCGTTCGACCTCGTTCAGCTGATCGCGGTAAAGGATCAGGTCTTCCGCCACTTCGGACACCGGGGCGCCCTGCGGTCCGGCATCCGGGCCGCGGGCCTGCCGCAAGGCTTGCACCAGCACCACCGCCACCATCAAAACCATCGCCGTCGCAGAGATCCAGAATCCGACCATCACCGCTCCTCATGTTGCGGCCTGATTAGCGGCTTCAGCCGCCCAGCAAAAGCGCAAATGCCCCGGCCAAGCCCCTGCCGCGACATCGTGAACCGGCGAATCTGCGCCATTCGCGGCGGGCTTGCGCTTTGTCACCGCTTTTGTCGCAATTTTCCCCATTGTGCCGCTGCTGGCTGTGGCTATACCGACCTTGCCTGCCATTTAAAGACGCATCGCCTTTGCGAGTGAAGGGGCCCCTCATGAAACGCTATTCCGTATTTGCCTTGGCGCGTGAGGCGCTGTCCTACCATATGGGGTGGGAACGAGCCTGGGCCTCGCCCGCGCCCAAGGCCAGCTATGATGTGATCATCATCGGCGCCGGGGGCCATGGCCTCGCCACGGCCTATTACCTGGGCAAGAACTTCGGCATCACCAATGTCGCGGTGATCGAGAAGGGCTGGCTCGGCGGTGGCAACACCGGCCGCAACACCACGATCATCCGGTCGAACTACCTGCAGGACCCCTCCGCCGCGATCTTCGAGAAGGCGCGCAGCCTGTACGAGAATCTGAGCCAGGACCTGAACTACAACGTGATGTTCAGCCCGCGCGGCCTTCTGATGCTGGCGCAGACCCATCACGAGATGCGCGGCTACCTGCGCACCGTCCATGCCAACTCGCTGCAGGGGGTCGAGACCTCGTGGATCTCGCCCGCCAAGGTCAAGGAACTGGTGCCGATCATCAACATCGACGGGCCGCGCTATCCGATCCTTGGCGCGCAGTACCAGGCGCGCGGCGGTACGGCGCGGCATGATGCGGTGGCCTGGGGCTATGCGCGGGCCTGCTCGGCCATGGGCATGCACATCATCCAGAACTGCGAAGTCAAGGGCGTCCGCTCCGAGGCTGGGCAGGTGACCGGGGTCGAGACCACCAAGGGCTTCATCGGCACCAAGAAGCTGGGCATCGTCGTGGCTGGCCATTCGGGCCAGGTCGCCGAGATGGCAGGCTTCCGCCTGCCGGTCGAGGCGGTGGCGCTGCAGGCCCTCGTCTCCGAACCGATCAAGCCCTGCATCGACGTGGTCGTCATGGCCAACACCGTGCACGGCTATCTCAGCCAGTCCGACAAGGGCGAGCTGGTGATCGGCGGCGGCACCGACGGCTTCAACAACTTCACCCAGCGCGGGTCGTTCCAGCATATCGAGGAAACGCTGCGCGCCCTGATCGAGACCTTCCCGATGATCTCGCGGCTCAAGATGCTGCGGCAATGGGGCGGCATCGTCGACATGACCGGCGACCGCTCGCCCATCATCTCGAAAACCCCGCTCGGCAATTGCTTCATCAACTGCGGCTGGGGCACCGGCGGCTTCAAGGCCATCCCGGGGTCGGGCTGGGCCATGGCCGAACTGATGGCCAAGGGCGAACCGGGCAGCTTGGCTGCCGAATTCGACCTCTGGCGCTTCAAGGAAGGCCGTTTCATCGACGAAAGCGTCGCTGCCGGGGTCGCGCATTGAACCATGGGAGCTTCAGCCATCAACCTCACCGGGGGCGCCCGTGATCCACAAGCGCCACAGGACCGCGCTCAGCCATTTTCTGGAGGGCCGGACCGCGGTCTTCTATCATTTCTGGTTTTCCGTGATCCTGTTGATCGGTGCGGTGATGGACCGCTTTCTCACCGGGCTCTGGTTGCCGCGCGCCGGGGCGATCGTGGCCGGGGTGGCCGCCTATGTGTATTTCTTCGATCCGCGCACGACGGACGACTGGTGGCTGATCCGCAAGCAGACGACGCCTGCCGTGCTCAAGCGCGAGAAGCTCGACCCTGCGCTGGAGGACCTGACCGAGCCGGTCAAGACGCGCGCGCAATCCATCGCGCGGCGCCGGGCGCTGGAGCAGGCCAAGATCGCGCAATCCTTCAACAAATTGGCCGAGGCGCGCAACATCAGCTATCAGGAGGCCAAGCAGGCGCATCAAAGGGCGCACGACATGGCCTTGCGGGCGCAGGCCTATTGGCTGTTCATCGGCACCTTGATCTGGGCCTTCGGGGATATCCCGGTCGAGCTGCTCAAATGCGGCACGGTGCCATGCTGAACCGCAGTTTGAACAATAAAAATGCAAAGGGCGGGAACCCTTTGCCGACGGGTGGCGTTGATGAGGTGAAATATCCTTATCTGGAGCGTACATCATGGTTGATCAAATCCGAACCGTCGAAACCAAGAAAGAAGCTGGCGGGATCTCTGCCATGGCCTTCATCCTCGGCGGCGTTGTCGTCGCTGTCGGGATCATCGGCTACTTCATGTATGGCGGCAGCCCCAAGCATGTCGGCACCGGCTCTTCCACCAGCACCTCCGTCACCATCGAAGCGCCTGCCCCTGCGGCAACCCCGCCTGCGGCAACCGCTCCCGCAGCGCCTGCACCGGCTGCCCCGGCTCCGGCCGCTCCGGCTCCGGCTGCGCCGTAACACTGTCGTCTCTGGCGCTGTCGCAGGTTTCTGCGGCAGCGTGATTGCCTGCTTCCCGTTTTTGCCCCTTCCCCTCTCGGCGAGCGCCTTTCCGCGCTCGCCGTTTTTCTGCGTGGAGACCAGCTATGCTGACGCTTGAATGTCCCTATTGCGGCGTCATGGCCGAAGAGACCGAACTGAGCCCCGGCTACGAGGCGCATCTCAAGCGCTTCGGCCCCGGCTCGACCGATGAAGAGTTCGAGGCCTATATGTTCGCCCGCAAGAACCCCAAGGGCGTGCATTTCGAACGCTGGCGCCATGCCTATGGCTGCGGCAAGTGGTTCCTCGCCGCCCGCGACACCGCCACGCTGGAGGTGTTCGGCACCTATCCCGCCCAATCCTCGGCCCCGCCGGCCGACCTGCAAGACAAGATCAAGGCCAAACGGCCCGACTGGAAGGGTTTCCAATGAGCACCCGTCTTTCCAAAGGGGGCCGTCTGATCGACCGCTCCGCCGCGGTGGATTTCACCTTCAACGGCAAGCGCCTGCGCGGCTTCAAGGGCGATACGCTCGCCGCCTCGCTTCTGGCCAATGACCAGATGCTGGTCGGCCGCAGCTTCAAATACCACCGCCCGCGCGGGTTGGTGGCATCCGGCGCCGAAGAGCCGAACGGCCTCGTCAACCTCGGCCGCGGCGCGCGGCTGGAGCCGAACCAGCGCGTGACGACGACCGAGACCTTCGCCGGGCTTGAGGCGCAAAGCCAGAACCACTGGCCGAGCCTGGAATTCGACGTGGGTGTCGTCAACAACTCGCTGTCGCGCTTCCTGCCGGGTGGCTTCTATTACAAGACCTTCATCCACCCGCGTTTCGCCTGGAAACACATCTTCGAACCGGTGATCCGCCAGTCCGCCGGTCTGGGCAAGGCCCCGACCGAGACCGACGCCGACCGCTACGAACAGGCCTATGCCTTCTGCGACGTGCTCGTCGCCGGGGGCGGCATCGCGGGCCTGCAGGCGGCTTTGGCTGCCGCCTCGCAAGGCGCACGGGTCATCCTGATGGAGCAGACCCCGGTCTGGGGCGGACGCGCCCCGGTCGATGGCGATGTGATCGACGGGATGGAGGCTGGCGCTTGGATCACCCAGACCCTCGCCAAGCTGGAGGCGATGCCCAACGTCACCCTTCGCGCCCGCTGCATGGCCTCGGGCGTCTATGACCACGGCTATGTCCTGGCCGAAGAGCGTATCGCCGACCACACCCCCGGCGACGGCCGCCCGAAGAAGCGCCTGTGGCGCATCCGGGCCACGCGCATCGTGGCTGCGACCGGTGCTTTGGAGCGTCCCTTGTCCTTCGCCGGCAACGATGTGCCGGGCGTCATGCTCGCCGCCGCCGTGCGCGATTATGTCGTGAACTATGCGGTCTCGCCCGGTGATCGCACCGTGGTCGTCACCAACAACGACGACGCCTACCGCACCGCTATCGCGCTGAAAGAAGCCGGCCTTGCCGTGCCCTGCATCGTCGATGCCCGCGCTCAGGCGAATGGCCCCTTGCCGACCAAGGCGCGTGCCATGGGCATCAGGGTTGAAACCGGCAAGGGCATCGCCAAGGTCAAGGGCGGCAAGCGCGTCACCGGCGTCTCGCTCTGCATGCAGGCGGGCGAGGGTGCGCCTCTGGAGGATATCTCCTGCGACGCCGTCGCCATGTCGGGCGGCTGGTCGCCAGTGGTGCACCTCTGGAGCCATTGCGGCGGCAAGCTGAACTGGGACACCGCCAACGCGATGTTCCGCCCCGATGCGACCCGCCCGCCGACCAGCCATGACGGTCTGGCGATGGTCTATCCCGCCGGTGCCGCCAATGGCGCGCTGAAAGCCGCTGAGGCGCTGACCGATGCCGCAAGGGCAGGGGCCGAGGCCGCAGGCGCCGCCCCCATGACCGCTTCCACCGCTGAACCCCGCGAGGAAGCACCGCTGGAGCCGGTCTGGGTCATGCCGCAGGGCGCGGGCGTCAAGCTCAAGTCCAAGATGTGGCTGGATTACCAGAACGACGTGAAGGTGGCTGACGTGCAGCTCGCCGCCCGTGAAGGCTACGAGAGCGTCGAACATACCAAGCGTTACACCACGCTCGGCATGGCGACCGATCAGGGGAAACTCAGCAACATCAACGGTCTGGCCGTGCTGGCTGGCGCCTTGAATGCCGAGATCCCCAATGTCGGCACCACGACCTTCCGCCCGCCCTATACGCCGGTCACGCTCGGCGCCTTGGCTGGCGAGGCTCGCGGCGAGATCTTCCAACCTTTGCGCGCCACGCCGATCCAGTCCTGGCACGGTGCCAACGGCGCCTATTTCGAGCCGGTCGGCCTCTGGCGCCGCGCCTATTGCTACACAAGGGGCGGCGAAACCCACGGCCAATCGGTCGAACGCGAGATCCTGAACACCCGCGCCAATGTCGGGCTGCTCGACGCATCGACCCTGGGCAAGATCGTGGTCAAGGGGCCGGACGCGGGCCGCTTCCTCGACATGCTTTACACCAATGTCATGTCGAACCTCGGCGTCGGCAAATGCCGCTATGGCCTGATGTGCAACGAAAACGGTTTCCTGTCGGATGACGGCGTGGTCGTGCGCCTGACCGAGGATTCCTGGCTTTGCCACACCACCACCGGCGGGGCCGAGCGCATCCACGCCCATATGGAAGACTGGCTGCAATGCGAATGGTGGGATTGGCAGGTCTATACCGCCAATGTGACCGAGCAATACGCCCAGATCGCCGTGGCCGGCCCGAAAGCGCGCCTGCTCTTGGAGAAACTCGGCGGCATGAACCTGTCGCCGGAGGCCTTGCCCTTCATGACCTTCGTTGAAGGCGACCTCGGCGGCATCCCGGCGCGGGTGCACCGGATCAGCTTCTCGGGCGAATTGTCGTTCGAGATCGCGGTTCCGGCGGGTTACGGGTTGCAGCTGTGGCAAAAGCTGATCGAGGCCGGGGCCGAGTTCGGCGTGATGCCCTACGGCACGGAAGCCATGCACATCATGCGGGCCGAGAAGGGCTTCATCATGATCGGGGACGAGACCGATGGCACCGTGGTGCCGCAGGACCTCAACCTCGGCTGGGCGATTTCCAAGAAAAAGGCCGATTACATCGGCAAGCGCGGGCAAGAGCGCAGCTATCTGACCTCGCCCGACCGCTGGAAACTCGCCGGCTTTGAAACCCCCGATGGCTCGGTGATCCCGGATGGCGCCTATATCGTGGCACCGGGCGTCAACGCCCATGGCCATGCGGGGACGCAAGGCCGCGTCACCTCGACCTACTATTCGCCGACGCTCAAGAAGGGCATCGCGATGGGGCTGATCAAGGGCGGCATGGACCGTCTGGGCGACGAGGTGGAATTCACCAAGATCGCCGGCGGCACGATCAAGGCGCGGGTGGTCGACCCGGTGTTCTATGACAAGGAAGGGAGCAAGCAGAATGGCTGATCCGGTTTCGGCGCTGTCGGGCGCCCGTTTTGACGGCTTTGCCACGGTCAGGGAGATCGGCCCGATCGGCATGATCACCCTGCGTGCCAAGCGCGATGTCCCCGGCCTGGCCGAGGCTTTCGCGGGCCTTGGTCTGAGCCTTCCCGACCAGCGCCGCATCGTGGCGCAGGGCGGGCGGCATGCCGGCTGGATGGGGCCCGACGAATATCTGATCGTCCTGCCCTATGCCGAGGTGAATGCCGCCCTGGCGAGCCTCGCCGCCAGCCTTGCCGGCCAGCACCACTTGGCCGTCAACGTCTCCGACGCCCGCGCGGTGTTCCGCATCGAAGGCCCCAAGGCCGACCAGGTCCTGCGCAAGCTGAGCCCGGTCGACATGGACCGCCTTGCCCCCGGCGAACTGCGCCGCTCGCGCGCCGCGCAAGTTGCGGCGGCCTTCTGGGCCGAGGAGGGCGGTTTCACCCTCGTCTGCTTCCGCTCGGTGGCGAGCTATGTGATGGGTCTGTTGCAGACTTCGGCCCAGCCGGGTTCCGAACTGGCCTGAGGCATCACAATCCGACGTCCGTAAGCAAAGCGGTCCCCCCCCGGGGGCCGCTTTTTGCGTTACCCTGAGCCACTTTGACGGGCAGGGCTTGCGATTTTTGGCGCCGACCATGCAACCTGATGTTGCATGGCGTCAACCGCACGGCTAGCGTCGCCTCAGGTGCCTGAATGGGCCTGTGCAGAACCCGTAACCTGTTTGTTGATCAAGGATCTTTCTCGATGCGATATTCTTCCCTGCTTGTCGCCCTGTCATGCGCCTTAGCGCTGCTGCCCGGGGCGGTCACAGCGAAAACCAGCCCTGCGGCCGCCAGCCAGGTCTATGAATGCCACTTTGTCGGCGGCGAGGTGGACTGGATCAAGGACAAGCTTTTCATCGTCCGCGACCTGAAGACCAATGAGATCAAGGTTTTGGACCCCATTATCAACCGTGTGTTCAAGAAGCCGATCCCGGCCAAGGTCGTGTTGGACAGTGCCAGCCGGCTGGAGATCGACTGGACCATGGCCAATCTGCCAGGCACTCGCGGTTCGACCACGGTCGATTATCACATGATCTTCCTCAAGGCGCAGAGCACGGTTTCGGAGAAAGCTGTCGTGCGCGGCTTTGACAACAAGGAAAGCCGCAGCGGCACCTGTGCCCTGCAAGCGAACTAGCCTCGGGCGGGCGCGCGGCAGATGGAAACCACGGTGATCGAAGGGAATGGAGTTCGTAAATGAGTTTTGGGTTGTTCTTGCGGGCTTTGCCCCTGGCATTGCCTCTCGGCTTGGCGCTGGCTGCGGGAGGCGCGGAGGCCAAGACCGCCCCTCCTGAGAATCTGCAGGTTCTGGATTGCACTTTCACAAACGGTGATCCCAATCTGATCGGGGACCGGTTGTTTATCCTGCGCGACGTTGCCACCAACGAGATCAGCGTCTTCGATGGCGTCGTGAAGGAGGTCTACAAGGCGCCGATGAAGGCCAAGGTCCGGCTGGACAACGCCAATCGGCTTGAAATCGACTGGATCGTCGAGAACGTGTCCTTCGGCACGAGCAAGGAACAGGTGTCCTTCCACGCGACCCTGTTGAAGGCCGACATGAAGATCTTCGAAAAGAGCATCGTCGGCGCCTTTGAGAACAGGGAAAGCCGCGACGGCACCTGCAAGCCGATGAAGTAGCATCAGCCTGGCGTGCCCGGAGGCTGAGCAAAGGGCAGGGGGGCAGCGCCAGCCCCTCGCCGGTGCGCGGCCAGCCCGCACCAATGCGGCGGGTTCCTGCGGCCTTGGCGCGAAATTGCGCTGCCGGGTCCAAGCGGCCTTGACCTTGGCCGCGCTTGGGCACTTATTGACCGCAGCGAACACAAGAATTGGAGAGACTCTGATGGCTTTCACCCTTCCCGAACTTCCTTATGCCCATGATGCGCTGGCATCGCTCGGCATGTCGAAAGAGACGCTGGAATACCACCACGACCTGCACCACAAGGCCTATGTCGACAATGGCAACAAGCTGATTGCCGGGACCGAGTGGGAAACCAAGTCGCTGGAAGACATCATCAAGGGCACCTATGTCGCAGGTTCCGTCGCCCAGAACGGCATCTTCAACAACGCCTCGCAGCACTGGAACCACAACCTGTTCTGGGAAGTGATGGGCACCGCTGGCAAGACGATGCCGGGCGCGCTGGAAAAGGCCCTGGTCGAGGCTTTCGGCTCGGTCGCCAAGTTCAAGGAAGACTTCGCCGCCGCCGGCGCCGGCCAGTTCGGCTCGGGCTGGGCCTGGCTGGTCAAGGACGCATCGGGCGCGCTCAAGGTCACCAAGACCGAGAACGGCGTGAACCCGCTCTGCTTCGGCCAGACCGCCCTTTTGGGCTGCGACGTGTGGGAGCATTCCTACTACATCGACTTCCGCAACAAGCGCCCGGCTTACCTGTCCAACTTCCTAGAAAAGCTGGTGAACTGGGAAGCCGTGGCCGCCAAGCTCTAGGCCTCCTCCCAACCGCTGAAGGCCCGCCCCATCGGCGGGCCTTTTTCTTGCAAGATGGGCAGATTGCCCATCCTACCGGACACCGCTCATGACCGATCCCCAAAAGGGCGTTCTCGCCATCATCGCGGCCTGCGCGATCTGGGGTTTTGCGCCGCTCTATTATCACGCGCTGCGCGAGGTGCCTGCTGTCGAGATGATGGCGCAGCGCACGGTCTGGACGGCGGTCAGCTTTGGCCTTGTGGTCAGTCTGACCGGACGCTGGGGCCAGGTCCGCGCCCTGCTGACGGGCGAGGACCGCTGGCGGATCCTGGCCGCGGCGCTGCTGATCGGCTTCAACTGGTATCTCTTCATCTGGGCTGTTGTGTCGGACCGCGCGGTCGAGGCCTCGCTGGGCTATTACATCTATCCCCTGGTCTCGGCCCTCCTCGGGATGCTGCTGTTCGGCGAGGCGTTGCGCGGGCCCCAGGCCCTGGCCATCGGCCTGGTGGCGCTGGCGGTCGGGCTTCTGACCTGGGGGCTGGGCGTGGCCCCGGTGGTGGCCCTGGCGCTGGCGGTCAGCTTCGCGCTGTATTCGGCGGCCAAGAAGCGGATACGGTCGCCGGCGCTGATCTCGGTCCTGGTCGAGGTGCTGGTGCTTTGTCCGGCGCTTTTGGCCTGGCTGGTCTGGCTCGCGGTGCAGGGCCAGGGCTGGTTCGGGCGCGACCTTTATCACAGCCTGATGCTGCCCTTGGCCGGGCCCCTGAGCGGCGGACCCCTGATCCTGTTTTCCTATGGCGCACAGCGGGTGCGGCTGGCCACCACGGGCCTGACGCAATACCTCAACCCGACGCTGCAATTCCTCTCGGCCTGGCTGATCATGGGAGAGCGGGTGACACCCTGGCACGGGGTGGCGCTGCTGCTGATCTGGGCGGCGATCTCGATCTACAGCCTTGGCCCGGGACGGAGCCTCGGGCGGGGCAGGGCGGCCTAGCCAAGCAGGACGCCGCCGGACGGTAGGATGGGCAATCTGCCCATCTTCGGGTCAGCGCAGCGCTGCGGCGAAGTCCTCCACGCCGGGCAGGACGGTGAACAGGTCGCGCAGCGAGGCATCGGCGAAACCCTCGGCGATCACATGGTCCATCAGGGCGATCAGCGGCTGCCAGTAGCCGGCCACGTCGATCAGCCAGATCGGTTTGCGGTGCAGCCCGATCTGCGCCCAGGTCAGCACCTCGAAGAACTCGTCCAAGGAGCCTGCGCCGCCCGGCAAGAGGGCAATCGCATCGGCGTTCATGAACATGACCTTCTTGCGTTCATGCATCGTCTCGGTGATGACGAAAGTCGTCAGATCGCGCTTGCCGACCTCCATCCCCAGCAGGTGGGTCGGGATCACCCCCAGCGTCGGCGCCCCCGCCGCCTGAGCGGCCCGCGCCACCTCGCCCATCAGCCCGACATCGCCCGCGCCATAGACCAGCCGCCAGCCCGCCGCCGCGATCGCAGCCCCGGTGGCCTGTGCCGCCGCCCGATGCGCCGGGTTTGTCCCGGACCGCGCGCCACAAAACACACAGACCGAACCGTGATGCGGGGCCGTGACGCTCTGCGAAGCGAAACCTTGCGGTGACATATCGGAAAAATCTCTCAAAACCAGTTGCTTTGCCACAGATATCCGGGATTGTGACCAAAGGAAAGCAGGGGACGGCAACAGTTCCCGCTGACCTTTTACGACTTGGGGGACGGTATGGCTGCGTGGAAAGATATGAGTTCGGGGTCCAAGGTGACGCTGATTGCGATCATCGTCATCCTTCTGGGAACCGGCGCCTACGAAATATTCAAGACCGAGGAACCGGAGGGGGAGAAGACCGCCGCCAAGATGGCCGAACCTGCGGCCGTGGCGCCCACCACGGCGCCCGAGGCCGCAGTACCCGCCGCGCCGGAGGCTGCAACAGGCACGGCGCCCGCCACAGCGCCTGCAGCTGCGCCGGCGACAGATGCTGCAACGGCGCCGGCCACGGAAGCGGCCACTGCGCCTGCAGCGGATGCGACCGCTCCGGCGCCCGCGACCGAGGCTGCCGCAGATTCCAGCACGGCACCCACACCGGCACCGACAGAATCCGCCGCAGCGCCGGCACCGGCGTCCAGCTTCGACGTGATCCGCGTCGCCCCGGATGGCGCGGCGGTCGTGGCCGGGCAGGTGGCGCCGGGCTCCAAGGTCTCGCTTCTGGTTGACGGGATCGAGATTGCCGCCCCGATCCCTGATGCCAATGGCAAGTTCGTCGCCCTCTTCACCCTGCCCGCCGCAGGGGCCGGGCGGCTCATGACGATGATCACCACGTTGCCCGATGGCACGATGACCGAGGCGGGCGCCGCCGTCGCTCTGGCGGCGACCTCAGCGCCTGCTGCGGCACCGGCTGCCGTGGCCGATGCCGGCACGACATCGCCCGCGCCCGCTGAGGGTGCGACGACCGCGCCGGCAGCGCCTGCGCCCGCCGCGACCGGAACCACCGCGCTTGTGGTCACCGACCAGGGCGCCAAGCTCGTCCAGTCCGGCACCCCGGTCCCGGCCGAGGTCGCGGCCAATGTCAGCCTTGAGGTCATCGCCTATCCGACCCCCGACAGCGTGCAATTCGCCGGTCATGGCACGGCGGGCGCCTTCGTGCGGCTTTACCTCGACAATGCCGCCCTGGGCGAGGCCGCTCCGATCGGCACCGATGGCGCCTGGACGGTCACCGAGGCCGGGATCGCGCCGAAGATCTACACGCTGCGCGTCGATGAGGTCGATGCCACCGGCAAGGTGACCTCGCGCTTCGAGACGCCCTTCAAGCGCGAGACGCCCGAGGCCCTGGCCGCAGCCGCGCAGGCGGCGTCTGCCGCAACGCCGGCCCCCGCATCCGGCACCGCTTCGTCCGGAACCGCCGCAGCGCCCTCGGACACCGTGGCGACAGCCCCTGCGGCAAGCCCTTCGACCTCCGCAGTTGCAAGCCCCGATGCCGCGGCCCCGGCACCCGAGACGGCCCCCTCGGCAGAGGCCACGGCCGCCGCTCCAGCCCCGGCGCCCGCGGCGGAAAGCCCGCCCGCACCGCCAGCCTCGGTCTCGGTCACGGTGCAGCCGGGCTACACGCTCTGGGGCATCGCGCGCAAACAGATGGGGTCGGGCTTCCTCTATGTGCAGGTCTGGGAGGCCAACAAGGACAAGATCAGGAACCCCGATCTGATCTATCCCGGACAGGTCTTCACCCTGCCCAAGAACTGAGATCCAGGAGCAGAACGCCGAAACCTGAAGCGCCCGGCTTCAGGAAGGCCCGCACCGCGCCCTCGGGCCCTTGGTCTGAACCGGAAGAACCGTCTGCGAATACTGGCCCCCAATAAGGCCCCCTGTGTCGAAAATCGGCGCCGGGGGTTTACTTCCGGTCGCGGCTGACCCAAGTCTGCCATGCCCCGGCGGCATGTCCCGCCTCCGGGGGCCAAAGGACATCGCATGCGCCGCCTGACCACCACTGCCACCTCTGCCGATATCGCCAAGACCCCCGCCAATGGTTGGACCACGATGCGCCGCGTCGCCCCCTACCTTTGGCCGAAGAACGAGCCCTGGGTGCGTCAGCGTGTGGTTCTGGCGCTCTGTCTCTTGGTGGTGTCGAAGATCGTCTCGGTCTTCACGCCTTATCTGTACAAGAAGGCCGTCGATGCGCTGACCAACCACGCGAGCCTTGATCCCGCCACGCCCTTGTTGATGGGCGCTGTGGCGCTGACCGTGGTCTACGGCCTCGCCCGGATGGGCACGGTCTTCTTTGGCGAGATGCGGGACTGGGTCTTTGTCCGCGTCGGCCAGCGCGCCCTGCGCAAGCTGGCGTTCGAGACCTTCACCCATATCCACCGCCTGTCCTTGCGCTATCACATCACCCGCAAGACCGGCGGCCTGTCCCGGGTGATCGAGCGCGGGGTGAAGGGCGTCGATTTCCTTCTGCGCTTCATGCTCTTCTCGATCATCCCCCTGATCCTGGAACTGACCATGGTTTCGGTCATTTTCGCGGTCTACTTCGGCTGGGCCTACAGCGTCGTCGTGCTGGCCACGATCGCCATCTATGTGACCTACACCTTCAAGGTCACCGAATGGCGCGTGCAGATCCGCCGGGCGATGAACGATCAGGACACCGATGCCAACCAGAAGGCCATCGACAGCCTGCTGAACTATGAAACCGTCAAGTATTTCAACGCCGAAGCCCGCGAGGCCGCGCGTTACGACCGCGCGATGCAGGCTTATGAGGGCTTTGCCGTCCGCACCGGCCAGTCGCTGTCGGTGCTCAACGTCGGGCAGAATGTCATCATCACCGTGGGCCTGATCATCGTCATGGTCCTGTCGGCCATCGGCGTGCAGCAGGGCCGCTTCACCGTGGGCGACTTCGTGATGGTCAACGCCTACATGATGCAGATCACGCTGCCCCTGGGCTTCCTCGGCACCGTCTACCGCGAGATCCGTCAGGCCCTCGTCGACATGGGCGAGATGTTCGGCCTTCTGGCACAGCCCGCTGAAGTGGTCGATGCCCCGAACGCGCCGGATCTGACCGTGCCGCAGGGCGAGGTGGTCTTTGACGACGTGCGCTTTGCCTATGACGAGAACCGCCCGATCCTGAAGGGCGTCAGCCTGCGCGTAGGCCCGGGGCAGAAGATCGCGCTGGTCGGGCCCTCGGGCTCGGGCAAATCCACCATCGGGCGGCTCTTGTTCCGCTTCTATGACATCACCGGCGGGTCGATCAAGATCGACGGGCAGGACATCCGCAGCGTGACGCAAACCAGCCTGCATCAGGCGATTGGCGTGGTGCCGCAGGATACCGTCCTCTTCAACGACACGGTCTATTACAACATCGCCTATGGCAACCCCGACGCCCCGCGCGAGGCGGTGGAGGCGGCGGCCAAGGCGGCCAAGATCCATGACTTCATCATGTCGCTCCCCGATGGTTACGAGGCCAAGGTGGGCGAGCGCGGATTGAAACTCTCGGGCGGCGAGAAGCAGCGTGTCGGCATAGCCCGCACGCTTCTGAAGAACCCGCCGATTCTGGTGCTGGACGAGGCGACCTCGGCGCTAGACACCCAAACCGAGCGCGACATCCAGGAAAGTCTGCACGAGATGGGGCAGGGCCGGTCCGTCATCACCATCGCGCACCGCCTGTCCACCATCGCCGACAGCGACCAGATCCTGGTGCTGGAAGCCGGCGAAGTGGTCGAGCAGGGCACGCATGAGGCGCTTCTGGCCAAGGGCGGCCGCTATACCCAGATGTGGGAACGCCAGTCGGCCGAGGAAAGCGAAACCGAGGGCGTCGCCCCCGAGGAGCCTGCTCCCGAAGAACCGGAATATTCGACCCTGCGCCGCGGCGGCCGCTTTACCCATGTGACCGTCGCCAGCTGACCTGCGCCACGACTGAAGCGGCTTGACCGGTTCGGCAAAGCGGCGGACACTTCCCCCATTTGAGCAATGGGGGGAATTATGACAACGATTACGATGTCCAGCCTCTGGGTCGAATGGAACGCGGGCCATACGGCCATCGTCGATTACGGCACCGCCGAGGTCAGATGGACCGGCGGCCACAGCCTCAGCTACAGTTACGCCGACGGGTGGAGCGGCGGCAGCGCCCCGCCGGTGGACTTGCTCCGCCAGCCAGACGGGCTGCAATTCGGCTTCGGCGACGGCTCGGTCCGCTTCATCAACGACATCGCGGATGGCACCTCGAATACGATCTTTCTGGGCGAGACCACGGGCAGCAATGCGTTTTCCGGCTATGTCTGGGGCATCAGCGACCTTGCCACCCACCGCGAGTATTACATGGGGCTGGACGGCGCCCTGCCGGTCTTTGGCGCGGGCAGCCTGACGCAGCTTCTGCCCTTCATCGAGGATCTGACCAGCGATGCCGGCCAGATCACCCGGGGCAGCTTTTCGCCCGCCGATCCGATCATCCTCGATGGCACCTCGAACACGATCAGCGTCACCGAGAATGACCGGCTTTCCGGCGATGGCGCGGCGCAGACCTGGTATGGCGGTCTGGGGCGCGACCTTCTGGAGGGCAATGGCGGCGCCGACTGGCTGGAGGGCGGGGACGCGAAGGATCGGGTCTATGGCGGGCTGGACGCCGATACGCTGAGCGGCGGCGCCGCCGCCGACCAAGTCGATGGCGGGGCGGGCAATGACCTGTGCTATGGCGGTCTGGGTGGAGATCTGGTCCTGGGCGGTACTGGTGCCGACCGTCTGTTCGGCGGCGATACCAATGTGCGCGACCTGACGGGAGCGGACAGCCTGTACGGCGGGCGCGGCGCGGACAGTCTTTATGGTGGCGGCGGTGCTGACCTTCTCGCGGGGGGCGCTGGAAATGACGGGATCTATTGCGGGGCCGGGGCCGATTCCATCCTGTTCGGCGTGGGCGGCGGGCAGGATGACGTCTGGGATTTCTCGATTGCCGATGGCGATGTCGTCCGGCTGAACCATCTGCTTCTGGCCGGGGAGACGACGGCACAACAGGTCTATGACCACTACGCCACGGTGCTGGGCGACGGCTCCGTCCGGTTCCTGTTCAATGGCGGCGAGAAACTGGTCCTCCACGGCGTCGGYGCGGGCGATCTGAGCAGTCAGTTGCTGCTGACCTAGACAAACCCGCACAAACCTTGCACCGGCCCGATCTTGCCGGGCGCAGCCCCGGCTCTCGGCCCAAGGGCTTGGCAAGCCGCGCGGTTTGCCTGTAAGACAGGCCTGAAGTTGAGGAGCCGACATGAGCACGCCAGACAGTTTCGTCGATGAAGTCACCGATGCCGTCCGGAGTGACCGGCTTTACGCCACCTTCCGCCGCTATGGCTGGATCGGGGTGGCGCTTGTGGTGCTGATCGTCGGCGGCGCGGCCTATAACGA
Source organism: Rhodobacter sp. P2_H5 (assembly GCF_056403335.1). NCBI lineage: Bacteria > Pseudomonadati > Pseudomonadota > Alphaproteobacteria > Rhodobacterales > Rhodobacter > Rhodobacter sp. P2_H5. Next base: position 100,914 of record NZ_JBFUFS010000007.1, read on the forward strand.
ATGGCAGAAATCGCAGGCGCGGACCCGGGCCGAGGCTTTTGGCGACAGCGTCATGGCGGCGCTGGAACTGCCCGATCCCGCCGCCCGCGTCAGCGCATTGGCCGCCGTGCCCGCCGATGGCGACCAGACCGCCTTGCTGGCCCTGCTGAAGGCCGGAACCCCGGCCACCGACAAGGCCGGCGCGCTGGCCGCCCTCGATGCGCTGGTGGCCGACGGCAAGGTCCCGCAGATCTACCGCGATCTGGCCGTGCTGAAGCGCGTGGCGATTGCCGGCACCGATGAACCCCTGGCCGACCGCCGTGCGGCCCTCGCCGCGATCGACGTGGCGGGCCGCCCCTTGCGGGTGCTCGCCGAAGAACAACTCGCCTATCTTCTGATCGAAGAGGGCAAGAAGGATGAAGCTCTGGCCGCGCTGATCACCCTGATCCAGGATCAGGAGGCCCCGGCGGGCCTGCGCCAGCGCGTGGCCTTGGCAATCACCGCCCTCGGCGGCAAAGTTCCCGAAGCCAAGCCTGCGGCAGGGGCCGCAGCGCCCTCGGCCGGGTGAGGCAGGAATTCAGATGGCACTTGGTGGTGGTTTGGGCAGCATGCGCAGCGTGAAGATCAGGTTTCCGGTTCTGGCGCTGACGGCGGCGGCGGGGCTCCTTGCGGCCTGTCAGAAGGAAGTGATCCTGCAGGGCACGCGCTTTCCGGTGCGTGCGCCGTTGGAAGCCTCGATCCCGGTCGATGGCCAGCCCGCGCCGGTGCCGCCGCCGGATCTGCCCGCCAACCAGGCGGTGCCGATCGGCCTGCCGGCGATGATCTCCAACGCCGACTGGCCGCAGCGTGGCGGCAATGTCCGCCATGCCGGGCCGCATGCCCTGTTGTCCGCCACCCCGCAACTGGTCTGGTCGGCGCAGGTCGGCAAGGGCAATTCGCACAAGAACCGGATCAACGCCGCCCCGGTGATCGCCGGCGGCATGGCTTTCGCGATGGATTCCGGCGCCGGGGTGACGGCGGTCGCGCTGCAGGGCGGGACGGTCTGGCACACCGACCTGACGGCGGCCTTCGACAACGGCGGCGGCCTGTCGGGTGGCGGGCTTTCGGTCGATGCGGGCCGGGTCTTTGCGACGACCGGCTATGGCGAGACGGTGGCGCTCAACGCCGCCGATGGCCGCATCCTGTGGCGTCAGCGGATGAACGCGATGCCGGCCGGCGCGCCGGCTGTCGCGGGCAACCGGGTCTATGTCCTGAACAATGACGGCAGCGCCGTGGCGCTGGATGCCGCCTCGGGCCGGCTCGTCTGGCAATACACCGGGGCCGACAGCGTCGAGTCCTTCCGCTTCGATGCCGGCGCCTCTCCGGCGGTCGAGGGCAATACCGTGGTCCTGCCCTTCGCCAGCGGAATCCTGGCCGGGGTCAATGCCGCCACCGGAGCCGAGACCTGGACCGCCGCCGTCTCGGGCCGCCGCCTGGGCCGTTCAGGCGCGGATTCGGGCGATGTGACCGGTGATCCTGTCCTGTCGGGCGGGACGATCTATGTCGGCACCCAGGGCGGGCGCACCGGGGCCTATAGCCTGGCCAGCGGCCAGCGGCTCTGGACTGCCGAGGAGGGCGCCTTGAGCCCGCCTCTGGTGGTGGGCGGCTCGGTCTTTGTCGCCAATGACGATGGCCGCCTCGTGCGCTTGTCGGCCAAGGACGGATCGACCATCTGGTCGGTGGCCTTGCCCTTCTATGTCAAGGACAAGGCCAAGAAGCAGCAGGCGGTTTATGCAAGCTTCGGTCCGGTCCTCGCGGGCGGTCATGTCGTGGTCGTCACCTCCGACGGTTACCTGCGCGCCTTCAATCCAACCGATGGCAGCCTTGCCGCCCAGGTCGCGATCCCGGGCGGGGCGGCGACGCCGCCGGCGCTGGCGCAGGGATTGCTGGTCGTGATGAACACCAAGGGTCAACTTCTGGCTTTCCGCTGACCGGGTTCCGGTGTAAGGCACCCTCTTGCAAACGCGCAAGGAATGCAGATGAGCTTTACCCTCGCCATCGTGGGGCGCCCGAATGTGGGCAAATCCACCCTCTTCAACCGGCTCGTGGGCCGCAAGCTGGCGCTGGTCGATGACCAGCCCGGCGTGACGCGCGACCTGCGCGAGGGCGATGCCAAGCTCTTTGACCTGCGCTTCACCGTGATCGACACAGCGGGTCTGGAAGAGATCACCGACGACAGCCTGCAAGGCCGGATGCGCCGCCTGACCGAACGCGCGGTGGATATGGCCGACGTCAGCCTGTTCCTGATCGACGGCCGCGTCGGCGTGACCCCCTCCGACGAGACCTTCGCCGAGATCCTGCGCAAGAAGGGCGCCAAGGTGATCCTTGGGGTCAACAAGGCCGAGGGCAAGGCCGGTGACGCCGGTGCCTTGGAAGGCTGGAGCCTGGGTCTGGGCGAGCCGATCCGCCTGTCAGCCGAACACGGCGAGGGGATCGACGACCTCTACAACGCCCTGAAGCCCTATGAAGAGCTGTTCAAGGCGCGGGCCGAGGCCGATGCACCGCTGGTCGATGTCGAGATCAGCGAAGAAGAGGCCGAGGAAGAGGGCGACGAGAAATCCTTTGCGCCTTCGGCCGAGCATCCCTTGCAGATCGCCGTCATCGGCCGCCCGAATGCCGGGAAATCGACGCTGATCAACACGATCCTCGGCTATGACCGCCTGCTGACTGGGCCCGAAGCCGGCATCACCCGCGACGCCATCTCGGTCAAGGCCGATTGGCGCGGCACGCCGATGCGGATTTTCGATACGGCAGGGATGCGCAAGCGCGGCAAGGTCGTGGAAAAGCTTGAGAAACTGTCGGTCGCCGACGGGTTGCGCGCCGTGCGCTTTGCCGAAGTGGTGGTGGTCCTGCTCGACGTGGAAATCCCCTTCGAGACCCAGGACCTGCGCATCTGCGACTATGCCGAGACCGAGGGGCGCGCCGTGGTCGTGGCGATCAACAAATGGGATCTTGAGGACGAGAAGCAGGAAAAGCTGGCCGAACTGAAAGAGATGTTCGAACGCCTGCTGCCCCAGCTGCGCGGCGCGCCCTTGGTCACGATCTCGGGCAAGACTGGGCGCGGCATGGACCGCCTGCACGAGGCTGTGCTGAAGGCCCATGCCGTCTGGAACCGCCGGGTGGCGACCAACCGCCTGAACACCTGGCTGGGTGCGATGACCGAGGCCCACCCGCCACCGGCCCCGGGCGGCAAGCGGATCCGCCTGCGCTACATGACCCAGGTGAAAACCCGGCCCCCGGGTTTCGTGGTGATGTGCTCCCACCCCGAGGACATGCCCGACAGCTACAAGCGCTATCTGGTCAACGGGTTGCGCGAGCATTTCGACATGCCCGGCACGCCGATCCGCCTGATGCTGCGGTCACAGGGCGACAAGAACCCCTTCAAGAACCCCAAGTTCAACACGCCTTCGCGGTTGCGCAAGCACCTCGATGGGCCGAAGAAGCCCTGACAGGTCAGGGCTTGGGCCTGCGGCCGCCAAGGCCGGGGGGCTTCGCGCCCCCCGGACCCCCTGCGGGATATTTATGGACCAATGAAATGGGTCAGAGCCCGATCAGGCGACGGATGTCTTGCGGGCTGGCGCCTTCGGCACGGTATTTCGACAGGGCGCGGGCGTCGTCGCGTTTGGCGAGGCGCTTGCCCTGGGGATCGCGGATCAGCGCGTGGTGGTGGTACTGCGGTGTCGGCAGGTTTAGCAGGTGCTGGAGGGCTGTGTGCAGCGGGGTGGCGGCAAACAGATCCTCACCGCGCGTGACCTCCGTGATGCCTTGTGCCGCGTCATCGACCACCACGGCCAGGTGATAGGCGACACCGATATCGCGGCGGGAGAGGATGACGTCTCCGGTCGTGATGATGAGATCGCTGGGAGGCACGGCATAGGAACCGGGGTGTATGCCAGTTTCGGTGAAGCTTAACGTCGGCAAGAGGGCGGCGGCTTTGGTCAGGTTCAGCCGCAGGGCGCCGCTTGTGTGGCCCGCCTCGCGGCAGGTGCCGGGGTAGATCGGGCCATCGGTGCCTTCCTGCGGGGCACTCAGGGCGGCGCGGATGTCGGCCCCGATCTTGGCGCGGGTGCAGGTGCAGTGATAGGTCAGACCGAGCGCGGTGAGCTGCGCCAGAGCGGCGTCATAGGCGGGCTGGCGGGCGGATTGGTGCATCACCGGCTCCTCCCAGCTCAGGCCCAGCCAGTGCAGATCGTCGTAGATCGCGGCCTCATACTCCGGTTTGCAGCGGATGCGGTCGATATCCTCGATCCGGACCAGAAACCTGTCGCCGCGGGCGGCGGCGATCAGGGCGGCATAGGCATGGCCCAGATGGAGCGGCCCGGTCGGCGAGGGTGCGAAGCGGGTTACGCGAGCCATTGGGTGAAAGAGGCCTTGGCGCGGTCGGTATAAGCCTTGTAGCGGTCCTTGCGGCCGCGGCGCCCGCCCTTGGCGTCGATCGGCGGGAAGAGACCGAAGTTCACGTTCATCGGCTGGAAGGTCTTGGCCTCCGCCCCGCCGGTGATGTGGGTGATGAGCGCCCCCATGGCCGTGTCGGGCGGCGGCGGCGGCAGGCTTTGCCCCTTGAGTTCGGCGGCGGCCATCCGGCCAGCCACGAGGCCCATTGCGGCGGATTCGACATAGCCTTCCACCCCGGTGATCTGGCCGGCAAAGCGGATGTTCGGCCGCGATTTCAGGCGCATCTGGTCATCAAGCAAGGTGGGAGAGTTGATGAAGGTGTTGCGGTGGATGCCGCCGAGCCTTGCAAAGCTGGCATTCTCCAACCCCGGAATCATCTTGAAAACAGAGGCTTGCGCGCCGTACTTCATCTTGGTCTGGAAGCCGACCATGTTGTAGAGCGTGCCAAGCTTGTTGTCGCGGCGCAGTTGCACCACGGCATAGGCCTTGACGGTCGGATCATGCGGATTGGTCAGACCGACCGGCTTCATCGGGCCAAAGCGCAGGGTCTCCGGGCCACGTTCGGCCATGACCTCGATCGGCAGGCAGCCGTCGAAATAGCCGGCAGTTTCGCCCTCGTGGAACTCGGTCTTGTCTGCCGCCAGAAGGGCCGCGATGAAGGCCTCGTACTGCTCCTTCGTCATCGGGCAGTTCATATAGGCGGTCTGCTCTTCCAGCGTCTCGCCCTTGTCGTAGCGGCTTTGCATCCAGGCTACCGACATGTCGACCGTATCGGCATAGACGATGGGGGCGATGGCGTCGAAGAAGGCCAAAGCCTCGGCATGGGTTTCGGCGCGAATGCTCTCGGCAAGGGCGGAGGAGGTCAGGGGGCCGGTCGCAATCACCCAATGGCCGGATGAAGGAAGTTCGGTAACTTCTTCATAGGACACGGAAATCAGCGGGTGTGATTTCAGCTTGGCGGTGACGTAAGACGCGAAAGGGTCGCGGTCCACGGCCAGGGCGCCGCCGGCGGGAAGGCGGTGCGCCTCGGCTGCCTCAAGGATCAGACCCTTGGCGGCGCGCATTTCCCAATGCAAGAGGCCCACGGCATTCTGCTCGCTGTCGTCCGAGCGGAAGGAGTTCGAGCAGACCATCTCGGCAAAGTCGCCGGTGCGGTGGGCAAAGGTTTTGACCTGGGGCCGCATCTCGTGCAGCACCACGGGGACGCCGGCTTGCGCGGCCTGCCAGGCGGCTTCAGAGCCTGCCATGCCGCCGCCAATGATGTGTAAGGGTTCCATGCGGCGGATTTAGGCGATGTCGCGGGAAAAGGAAAGGCCGGGGGATGGACATCCCCCGGACCCCGTCGAACTCTGGCCGTGTAGATCAGGCTTTGTCGAGCGCCACTTTGCCGGCGCCGTGGACGTAGAACATCAGGAAGCCGCCAGCCATGGCAAGGTTTTTGAAGAACATGGTCATCGCCATCTGATCTGCCGGGACGAAGTGGAACATCAGGCCGGTCAGCACACAGAAGCCAGCCGCCAGAAGGGCCACGATGCGCAGCTGGTAGCCGAGGATCAACGAGGCGGCCACGATTACCTCAAACAGGATTGCGGGCCAGGCGAGGAAAGCCGGCAGGCCGCCCGAGGTCAGGTAACCGGTAAAGCCCTCGACATTCGACAGCTTGCCATAGGCCGCAACGATGAAAAGCACCGACATCAGAAGGCGGGCGACGAAGGGGACGTAAGCGTTCAGTTTGTTCAAGATCGTGATCCTTTGAGGGGCCGCATTGGGCATCGGGCAGCACTACCGCAAGTGGATCGGCCAATATACGCCGATCACCGCAGGGTCGCTCTGCATTTTTGCACAGGGTTTGGGTTAGATGGGCTCGTTTGCACCAAGCTGGCGCTGGAGGGTATGGAGCGCACGGCGCTCCTCGGCGATATAGGCCTCGGGGTCCTGCGCCCGGTAGCGGCCAAGGGCTGCGGCCTTGTCGAAGAACCCTTGCGCGGGCAGGTCGCGAGCCAGACGCCCCGACAGGACCACGGCGCGGAAGGGACGGCCCAGGGCGGCATCCTCCTCCATCAGCGCCTCCAGGGCGGCGGTCAGGCGGGCGATGGTGGCGGGGCCGGTCAGGCCCAGATCGCGCGCCAGCTTGCCATAGGTCACCGTCTGGTTCAGCGCGGCCAGGTCGTCCAGCCGCGCTGTCAGGCCTTCGATCATTCCTCGTCCTGTTCCGGCACGCGGGCGACCGAGACGACCTCTTCGCCGTCGCGGGTGTTCAGCACTTTGACCCCACCAGCCCCGCGCGAGCGGAAGCTGATCTGGTCGACCGGCACCCGGATCGACTGGCCGGTCGAGGTGGCGAGCATGATCTGATCCGACAGATCCACCTTGAAGGAGGCGATCAGATTGCCGCCGCGCATGGCCGAATCCATCGCCTTGACCCCCATGCCGCCGCGTCCGCGCACCGGGTAGTCGTGGCTGGAGGACAGCTTGCCGGTGCCCGAGGTGGTGATGGTCAGGATCAGATCCTCGGCCGCCGACATCTGGGCATAGCGTTCGGGGGAAAGCTGGCCGGCCTCGACGGTTTCTTCCTCGTCGCTTTCGGCCTCTTCCGTCACACCGGCCATGAGGCGGCGCTGCTTGAGGTAAGCCTCACGTTCCGCCGGATCGGCCTCGAAATGGCCGATGACGGACATCGAGACGACCTTGTCACCCTCGGCCAGACGGATGCCGCGCACGCCGGTTGACCCCCGCGATTTGAAGACGCGGATTTCGGTGGTCGAGAAGCGGATGGCGCGACCCAGAGCGGTCACCAGCATCACATCGTCCTGATCGTCACAGATGGCGGCGTTGACCAGAGTCACACCCTCCGGCAGGTTCATCGCGATCTTGCCGTTGCGTTTGACGTTGGTGAAGTCCGACAGATCGTTCTGCCGCACATCGCCGTCCGAAGTGGCGAAGACGATCTGCAGGCTGTCCCAGTCTTCCTCGGGCACATCGACCGGCATCAGGGCGGCGATCGAAATGCCCGGCACGATCGGCAGGATGTTGACGATGGCCTTGCCCTTGGCGGTGCGCCCCGCCAGCGGCAGGCGCCAGCACTTCAGCTTGTAGACCATGCCATCGGTGGTGAAGAACAACAGGTTGGTGTGCGTGTTGGCCACAAACAGCGTGGTCACCACATCGTCATCCTTGGTCTGCATCGAGGACAGACCCTTGCCGCCGCGGTTCTGCTGGCGGAATTCGGCCAGAGGCGTGCGCTTGATATAGCCGCCCGAGGTGATGGTGACGACCATATCCTCACGCTCGATGAGGTCCTCGTCCTCCATATCGCCCGACCAGTCGACAATCTCGGTCCGGCGGGGGACGGCGAACAGGGCCTTCACTTCGCGGAGTTCATCCGAGATGATCGCCATGATCCGGTCGCGGGAGCCCAGAATCTCCAGGTAATCCTGGATTTTGGCGGCCAGTTCTTCCAGCTCGTCTGTGACTTCCTTGACCCCGAGGGCGGTCAGGCGCTGCAGGCGCAGTTCCAGGATGGCGCGGGCCTGGGCTTCCGACAGGTTATAGGTGCCATCGTCGTTCATCGTATGGCTCGGGTCGTCGATCAGCCGGATATAGGCGGCAATCTCGGCGGCGGGCCAGCGCCGCGTCATCAGTTTTTCACGCGCTTCGGCGGCGTCGGCGGAGGCGCGGATGGTGCGCACCACCTCATCGACGTTTGAGACGGCCACGGCCAGACCACACAGGATATGGCTCCGCTCGCGGGCTTTGCGCAGTTCAAAGGCGGTGCGGCGCGCCACAACTTCCTCGCGGAAGGTGATGAAATGCGTGAGGAAATCGCGCAGCATCAGGGTCTCGGGCCGGCCGCCGTTCAGGGCCAGCATGTTGCAGGCGAAAGAGGTCTGCATCGGCGAGAAGCGGAAGAGCTGGTTCAGCACCACATCCGGCGTCGCGTCGCGCTTCAGCTCGATCACCACGCGCACGCCGATCCGGTCGGATTCGTCGGCGACGTTGGAGATGCCCTCAATCTTCTTCTCGCGCACCTGTTCGGCGATGATCTCGATCATCCGGGCCTTGTTGACCTGATAGGGCACCTCGTCGATCACGATGGCGAAGCGGTCCTTGCGGACCTCTTCGATATGGGTTTTCGCCCGGATGATGACCGAACCGCGACCCTCGAGATAGGCTTTGCGGGCACCGGAGCGGCCAAGGATCAGGGCACCCGTCGGAAAATCGGGCGCCGGGATGATCTCGATCAGCCGCTCGGTTGAAAGGTCGGGGTTTTCGATCAGCGCCAGCGTGCCGTCGATGACTTCGCCAAGGTTGTGCGGCGGAATGCGGGTTGCCATGCCGACCGCGATGCCTTCGGCGCCATTGACCAGCATGTTGGGGAAGCGGGCCGGAAGGACGGTCGGCTCCTTGTCCTTGCCGTCGTAATTGTCCTGGAAATCAACGGTATCCTTGTCGATGTCCGCCAGCAGGAACGAGGCCGCCTTGTCCATCCGCACTTCGGTATAGCGCATGGCCGCCGCGTTATCGCCGTCCATCGAACCGAAGTTGCCCTGACCGTCGAGCAGCTTCAGGCTCATCGAAAACGGCTGCGCCATCCGCACCAGAGCGTCATAGATCGCCGAGTCGCCGTGGGGGTGGTATTTCCCCATCGTGTCGCCCACGGGGCGCGCCGACTTGCGGTAGGGCTTGTCATGCGTGTTGGTGGTTTCCGACATCGCAAAAAGGATGCGGCGGTGCACAGGTTTTAGGCCGTCGCGCAGGTCGGGAATGGCCCGGCTGACGATGACCGACATCGCATAATCCAGATAGGCCGTCCGCATCTCGGTCGAGATGTCCACCTGCGGGCCGTGATAGGTCGGACGCGGGGAATCTTCTGTGTTTTCCGGTGGTTCTGTGGTGTCGCTCACGTGGGGCGCGCCTTCATGTGCAAGGTCAGGATCGTGTTGGCGGCAGTTTACCCCATAGCAGAGGCAAGGTGCAAGGCGGGCTGGATTCTTATGCTGGCAGCCACGGGGAGAGAGTGACAACACACTGTTTTAATTGCAAATTAATCCGTCTTTGTCACACTGGGTTCATCAGGCAGTACAGGAGGCACACATGCGCTCGCAAACCGGTCCAAGTGAAACCGAACTGATGCTGAAAGGCTGGGGGCTGACCACGGCGGAATTCTTCTACCGGATGCCGGATTACCGCCATGTCCTCAACAGCTACATCTGGCAAGACTATGATCTGGCGCCGGATTATCCGACGCTCTTCAAGTTCATCGAATTCTGGCAGGAAAAGCTCGACGGCCCGCTGCATTCGGTGCGCTTCACCCACCGGAAGATGATCTCCCCCGGTGAGTGGCGCAATGTCACGGGAGAGTTTCGTCTCCACTAGGCGCGTCCTGTCCGGTAGGATGGGCAATCTGCCCATCTTGCGGCAAAAGCCGCCCGGCTTCCTTGCGGGCCCAGGTCTTCAGCGTCATGCCATGCTCTTCGAGCCAGGCATCGACCCGGCCGGCATCGTGTTTGGACAGATCGCGCAGCCACCAGGCCACCGCCTTCTGGATGAACCAATCCTTGTCCGCGGCATAGCTGACGCACCAGCCGAGCACCCGTTCACGGATCGCAAGATCTTGATCTTTGGGGAAATTCTGCTTGGTCCAGGGCAGGGTCATCACCAGCGCGGCGCGCCTTGTCCACATGTTTTCCGACAAAGTCCAGGCCTCGACCTGATCGAGCCGGGAGGGGTCGGCCATCAGCCGCCGCCCGCCCGCGTCGCACACGGTATCGGCAATCGCCCAGGCGTCCAGCCCCGGCACCCAGGAGGCGATCAGATCCCAGACCGCGCCATCATCGGCCATTCGCGCCTGCACCAGAAGCTTGGCCGCCGCCACCCGCGCTTCGTGGATGTTGCTTGCCCAGAGGCCAGAGGCGAGCGCCACCCGGCCCGGCAAGTCCAGTTCGGCCCGCCAGGCGGCAACCAGTTCGGTGATCTGCGGCACGGTCACGCCCAGATAGGGCCGTTCGGTTTTGTGATAGGCCTGCGCCGCCTCGGCTTTGGCAGGATCTGCCAAAGCCTCCAAAGCCGCCAAAGCGTCGCTTACAAGGACGCTCATGGCGCAGTCGCCAGCAGATGGCGCAGCTGCGAGGGGAACAGCTGCAACAGCATGGTCTCGCTTTTGGCCTGGCCCTTTTGGCTCAGGAAAATCCGCAGGTCGATCGGGGTGTCGTCGCCTGCCGGGATTTCCGAGATGTCGAGGTCGAACATCGTCCGCCAGTTCGGCTCGCCCACCACCGGATAGACCGCCGGGGCGGTGATCTTGCCGCGCGAGGCGCTGGCCACGACCTCGACCCCATCGGCGCGGGTCAGTGCTTCCATCCCGCGGTTGTCCAGATCGCAGACCACCTTCACCACATCGGGCTGACGGTCCTGTCCCGGCACCCCGCCGACGCCGATCCTTGTCGCCACAAAGCGCGCCACGACCGGCGGCACCGGGCAATCCTCGACCCAGGACAGGCGGTAGGCGAAGTCATAGGAATTGCCCGCTTTGGCCGCCGGGCCGGGCTGCCAGCTGGCGACGATATTGTCATGCGTCTCGTCCACGGTGCGCAACTCGACCAGGGACACCGCGCCATCGCCCCAATCGCCCAAAGGCTCGACCCAGGCGCTGGCGCGTTTGTTGTAGAAGACGCCATCATCCTGATATTGCGTGAAATCCCTTTCGCGCTGCATCAGGCCAAAGCCTTTGACCCCGGGGGCGGAGAAAGCATTGGCCATGTTGCGCGGCGGGTTGTTCAGCGGACGCCAGATCTTCTCGCCCGCGCCGGTGTGAATCTCCAGCCCGTCGCTGTCATGCACCTCGGGGCGCCAGTCGATTGCGATGGACCGGTCATGCTTGCCGAACCAATACATCGAGGTCAGCGGCGCCATGCCCAGCCGTTCGACATCGCCGCGCAGGTACAGGCTGACCGTCACTTCTTGGATCACGCCCTTGTCGCGGGTCGAAACGATCTTGTAGGCCCCGGTGGCGCGCGGGCTTTCCAAAAGCGCATAGGCGGTCATGTCGCCATTGGCGGCCGGTTCCAGCCAAAACTGGGTGAAGAGCGGGAACTCTTCCGGCCCGTCGGGGATCGCGGTGTCCATCGCCAGACCGCGCACCGAAAGGCCGAACTGGCCGGAATACCCTTCGGTCCGCCAGTAGGAGGCGCCGAGGAAGGCCATCCAGTCGCGCTCGGACTTCGCATCCATCACGCGAAAGCCGGCAAAGCCCTTGGTATGGGTCAGCTTGCGGGCCGGGTTGTCCTTGGGGATCTTGAACAGGTCAAGAGAGAAGGGCCATTCGGTCGCCATGCCCTGATCCAGCGTGAAGATCCGCACCGGGGTGCGGAAATAGCGGCCCGGGAAGAAGGGCTGCACCGGCGAGGTCTCGCCGTCGTCCAGCCAGAGCGTGGCGTCCTTCCTGAACTCGACCGCGTTGTGGGCGTCATAGTCGATCTGGTCGAGGATCTTGCCATCGGCCTCCTTGGGCGCCGCATAGGGCTTGGCCGACAGGCTGCGTGCCATCTCTTTCAGGATGTCGAAAGAGAAGGGCGTGGCCTTGCCTTGGCCGGTGGCCTTGGTCTGGGCGCGGGCCAGTTCGGGCAGAAGGAAGAAGGCGCCCCCCGCAAGGGCCGTGCGCAGGACGTCACGGCGCGACAGGTCGGGGTGAAGCGGATCAATTGTCATGGCGGCACATTCGCGGCTAAGAGTTGGATTGGCCGCATCAACAGCCAAGCCGCCTGTTTTGCAAGCGTTTCCATGCTCAAGAGTCGCGAATTATGCCTGCGCGCCGCCTTGGCTCAAAGATTGGCCTCGATCCCGGTCGGCAAACCGTCGATCGACTCGCGATTTCTGGTGTCCCAGTAGTCCGCAAGCCCCTCCGGCCCCTTGCCCTCGGCCCAGGTCCGCAGCGTCGGCCTTTCGCGGGCATTGTCCATATAGGGCACCGCATAGCCGCAGGAGGTCTGCACAAGGTCGACCGTCATGTCGTAGATCTGCCGCGCGCCGGGGCTTTGCGGCAGCACCGCCATCAGCTCCGGCCAATCGGGGTCGGTGCGGTGCAGGCAGCGCGCCGTCCCGAAGGCACGCAGGATCAGGGGGCGGGTCCCGAAGCTGCACCACATCACGGTCATCCGCGGGTCAAGGCTCAGATGCGCCGCCGTCTCGTTGCCCGAACCGGTCAGGTTCAGCCAGATCAGCCGGTTGGGGCCAAGGACGCGCAAGGAGTCCATGCCCTTGGGCGACAGGTTGATCCGCGCCTCGGGGGCGGTGGAGGCGACAAAATAGATCGCCTGCGCCGCGATGAAGGCGGTGTGATCGGCGTCAAAGCCCTCGAATTGCTTGGCCATTCACTCCACCGTCACCGATTTCGCGAGGTTGCGCGGCTGGTCCACATCGGTCCCCTTGGCGATGGCGGTGTGATAGGCCAGCAATTGCGCCGGCACCGCGTAAAGCACCGGGGCGAAAAGCGGCGAGGCCTGCGGCATGGTCAGCGACCGCCACACACCTTTGCCCGCCTCGGCCACGCCCTGCGCGTCCGAGATCAGCAGCACCTTGCCGTGGCGGGCCATCACCTCCTGCATGTTCGACACCGTCTTGTCGAAAAGCGCATCGCGCGGCGCCAGAACGATCACCGGCACGCGGGCGTCAATGAGGGCGATGGGCCCGTGCTTCAACTCGCCCGAGGCATAGCCTTCGGCGTGGATGTAGCTGATTTCCTTGAGTTTCAACGCGCCTTCCAGCGCCAGCGGATACATGGCCCCCCGGCCCAGGAACAGCACATCCTGCGCCTCGGCCAGTTCCTCGGCGATGGTGGCGATCTGGTCGGACAGGCCCATCGCGTGGTTCATCAGCCCCGGCAGGGCGGCAAGGTCGTTCAGATGCCCGGCCATCGCCTGCGCATCCAAGCGCCCACGGTCCTGCGCCGCCTTCAGGGCCAGAAGGGCCAGCGTGATCAGCTGGCAGGTGAAAGCCTTGGTCGAGGCCACGCCGACCTCGATCCCCGCCATGATCGGCAGGGCGAGATCGCTTTCCCGCGCGATGGAGGAGGTGGCGACATTGACCACCGCCACGACCTTGGCAACCCGCTCCTTGGCGTAGCGGAGTGCGGCCAGAGTATCCGCCGTCTCACCCGACTGGCTGACGAACAGGGCCCAGGATTTGTCCGACAAGGGCGGCTCGCGGTAGCGGAATTCCGAGGCCACGTCGATGTCGCAGGGCAGGCCCGCGATCTGCTCGAACCAGTATTTCGCGACATGGCAGGCATAGGAGGCGGTTCCGCAAGCCACCAGCGTCAGCCGGTCCACCCCGGTGAAATCGACCTCGTCCGGCAGGCGCAGGCTGGGGCCAGCAGCGACGTAGCGCTTCAAGGCATCGGCGATGACCACCGGCTGCTCGGCGATCTCTTTCGCCATGAAATGCTTGTAGCCGCCCTTTTCAATTGTCGTGGCACCGACCTGAATCCGGCTCTCGGCGCGGTTGGCCAGACGGTCACTGGCATCGAAGATCTGCGCGCCCTTGCGGGTGATGACGGCCCAGTCGCCTTCCTCCAGATAAGTGATCCGGTCGGTCATAGGGGCCAAGGCAATGGCGTCGGAGCCGACAAACATCTCGCCCGTGCCATGCCCGATGGCGAGGGGGGAACCTTTGCGGGCGGCGATCATCAGATCATCCTCGCCGTCGAACAGGAAACACAGGGCGAAGGCGCCGTGCAGCCGCTTCAAGGTCTCGCGCGCGGCTTCCACCGGGGTGCGGCCCTGATCCATCAGGTGGCGGGTCAAAAGGGCGACGGTTTCGGTATCGGTCTCGGATTCCTGGGTCAGGCCAGCGGCGGCGAGTTCGGCGCGCAGCTCGCGGAAGTTCTCGATGATGCCATTATGCACCACCGCGACGGGGCCGGAGCGGTGCGGGTGGGCGTTGAGCGTTGTGGCAGCGCCATGCGTGGCCCAGCGCGTGTGGCCGATGCCGGATTTCCCGGCGAGCGGGTTGTGGACCAGCAGGTCCGACAGGTTCACAAGCTTGCCCACCGCGCGCCTGCGGTCCAGCGTGCCGTTGTTCACGGTGGCGATGCCCGCGGAATCATAGCCGCGATATTCCAGCCGCTTCAGCGCCTCGACCAGTTGCGGGGCGGCCTCGTGATTGCCCAGAACGCCGACGATCCCGCACATTATGATTTTCCTTTCGCGGCTTTCCGGGCCTTGAGCTGGTTGAAAAGCACGGTGGCGAGACCCGGTTTGGTGACCTGCCGCGCCCGGCCGATCGCCACGGCCTCGGCCGGCACATCCTGGGTGATGACCGAGCCCGAGCCGGTCATTGCGCCATCGCCGACCACAACCGGAGCGACCAGCATGGTATCGGACCCGATGAAGACATTCTTGCCGATCTCGGTCCGGTGTTTCATCACGCCATCGTAGTTGCAGGTCACGGTGCCCGCGCCGATGTTGGTGAATTCGCCGACATGGGCATCGCCAAGGTAGGTCAGATGCCCGACCTTGACGCCCTCATCCAGCACGGAATTCTTGATCTCGACGAAGTTGCCGACATGGACATCCTCGGCCAGTTCCGCGCCGGGGCGCAGGCGGGCGAAGGGGCCGACGGTGGCCCCGCGCGAGATATGGCAGCCTTCGAGATGGCAGAAACCCTTGATCTCGGCCCCGGATTCCACCGTGACCGCCGGCCCGAAGATCACATTCGGCCCCACCACCGCATCGCGACCGATCCAGGTGTCCAGCGCGAAGAAGACGGTTTCGGGGGCAGTGAGGGTGACGCCGGTCTCCAAAGCCTCGGCGCGCATCCGGGTCTGGAAGGCGGCTTCGGCTGCGGCGAGCTGTTGACGGGTGTTGATGCCCAGCGTCTCGGATTCCGGGCAGGTGACAAAGCCCACCGACATGCCCGCCGCCCGGGCGAGTTCAACCACATCGGTCAGGTAGTATTCCTGCGCCGCATTGGTGTTCTTGACCTGAGAGACCAGCGCAAACAGCGTCCGGGCCGAAGCACAGACCACACCCGAATTGCACAAAGTGATCTCGCGCTCCGCCGCCGTGGCATCCTTGAACTCGACGATCTTTTCCAGCTGATCGCCCTGAACGATCAGGCGGCCATAGCGGCCCGGGTCCTTGGCATTGAAGCCGAGGATGACCACGTCATGGATCGCCCGCGCCTCCAGCATCAGGCCAAGGGTTTCGGGCCGCACGAAGGGCGTGTCGCCGTAAAGCACGATGGCCTCGCCCTCGGCCTCGGCCAGCAGGGGGGCCGCCTGGGCCACGGCATGGGCGGTGCCCAGTTGCGGGTCCTGGACCACGGTTTCCACCGCCTCGTCAAACTCCGCTGCCGCTTTGGCCACGGCCTCGGCCTCATGCCCGGTGACGACGACGACGCGCGACGGCTCCAAGGCGCGGCCAGCGGCCAGCGCATGGTGCAGCATCGGCACGGCGGCGAGTTTATGCAGCACCTTGGGCAGGTCGGAATTCATCCGTGTTCCCATGCCAGCCGCCAAAACGATCAATGAAACCTGCATCCGCTCTTTCCTTTGTTCTTGCCCCGTTTTACCCCGCAAGAGCCGGCCCGCAAGGGGCAAGGCTTCACGCGATGTTACAGCACGGGCCAAGAGGCCGGTTTGGAGGCGAAATGCGCACGGTGGTCTTTGATCTGGATGGCACGCTGGCCGATACCAGCGCGGATCTGCTCGCCTCGGCCAATGAATGCTTTGACCGGCTGGGGCATGGGCCGCTGTTAGGCCCGGGCGATGCCCTGACCGCCTTTCATGGCGGGCGGGCGATGCTGCGCTTGGGCTTCTCGCGGCTTGATGCGCCTTGGACCGAAGAGGATGTCAGTCGCGAATACCCGAACCTTCTGGCGCATTACGCCGAGGGCTTGGATCGCGAAACGCAGCTTTACCCCGGCGCCGTGCAGGCGGTCGAGGCCTTGCGCCTTGCGGGCTATGCCACCGCGATCTGCACCAACAAGCCCGAGGGGCTTGCCGTCGAACTGGTCCGCCGTCTCGGCATCAGCGACCTTTTCGGCGCGCTGATCGGGGCCGATACCTACCCGGTGCGCAAGCCCGATCCCTTGCCCTACCGCATGGCGGTGACGCGGGCCGGGGGGGCGCCCGAACGCTCGCTTCTGATCGGCGACACGCAAACCGACCGCGATACGGCGCGGGCGGCGGGGGTGCCGATTGTGCTGGTGACCTTCGGGCCGGAAGGCGAGGGCGTCAGCCGCCTGTCGCCCGATGCGCTTCTGCGACATTACGATGACCTTCCCGTGCTAGTCTCGCGCCTGATTTCCTGAGACAAACCCGGCCACAACGTCGGATGATATTGGAGAGACCCATGCCGGACGCGACCCCAGCGCCCGCCTCACGCCATGCCGTGACCTTCGTGATGATCACCGTGCTCTTGGACATGGTGGGATTTGGCATCATCATTCCGGTGCTGCCCAAGCTGATCGAGACGGTGGGCCATGTCGACCTGGCCGAGGCGGCGCGGATCGGCGGCTGGATGGCGGCGGCTTATTCGGTGGCACAGTTCGGCTTTGGCCCCTTCATGGGCAACCTCTCGGACCGCTTCGGGCGCAGGCCCTTGCTTTTGCTGTCGATCTTCGGCCTCGGCGTCGACTTTCTGGCGCAGGCGTTGGCGCCGACTTTGGCCTGGCTGTTCTTCGGGCGCATCCTCGCCGGGGTTTGTGGCGCCTCCTGGGTGATCGCCAATGCATATATCGCCGACATCACCCCGCCCGAGGGCCGCGGCAAGGCCTTTGGCATGATGGGCGCGGCTTTCGGTCTGGGCTTTGTCATAGGTCCGGCCATCGGCGGCTTGTTGGGCGAGTTCGGGGCGCGGGTGCCTTTCTATGTCGCGGCACTGATCTCGGGCCTCAACCT
The DNA here is from genome assembly GCF_056403335.1 of Rhodobacter sp. P2_H5. Classification (NCBI taxonomy): domain Bacteria; kingdom Pseudomonadati; phylum Pseudomonadota; class Alphaproteobacteria; order Rhodobacterales; genus Rhodobacter; species Rhodobacter sp. P2_H5. The sequence continues at coordinate 118,225 of NZ_JBFUFS010000007.1, forward strand.
TATCTATGGGCTGTTTGTGCTGCCCGAGACGCTGACCCCCGCCAACCGCCGCCCCTTTGACTGGGCGCGCGCCAATCCCTTCGGCGCCTTCCGGGTCTTTGCCCGCTACAAGGGCGTCTTGCCCATGTGTCTGGTCTTGGCCTTTTTCTTCTTCTTCAGCTCGATCTACCCCGCGATCTGGCCCTTCTGGGGCAAGGCGCGCTTCGGCTGGTCCGAGGCGACGGTGGGCCTGTCGCTCGCCCTGTTCGGCCTGGTGATGGCGGGGTTTCAGGGCGGGCTCTCGGGTCGCTTCATCGCCTGGTTCGGCGAACGGAAATCGGTGGCAATCGGGCTTCTCTGCGCCGGGCTGGTGGCGACGGGCTATGGCTTTGTCGGCACCCTGCCGATGGTGGTGCTTTTGATGTTCGTGCATGGGCCGGAGGGCTTTGTCCATCCGATGCTGACGGCGCTGATGTCCAAACGCGTGCCCGAGAATGCCCAAGGCGAGCTGCAGGGCGGGCTGTCGGCGATCATGAATGTGGCGATGCTGCTCGGGACAGTGTTTTTTGCCCAGCTCTTCGGCTATTTCATGTCGGAAGAAGCGCCTTTCCAATCGCCCAATGTGTCCTATTTTGTGGCAGGTGCAGGGATGGCGCTGACCCTGGTCCTGTTTCTCTGGCTGATCGGCCATGCGCGGGATGAGGCGATCTTGATGAAGGATGCGGCGGAATGAATGACACTTTGCCCAACGGGATGCAGGAACGTTTCACCGGCAGTTTCACCCAGCAGGAGCCGATCCCGGAAGCCGGGATCGAGGCCGCCATCGCCGTGCTGCGCCATGGCCGGCTGCATCGCTACAACACCGCCCCCGGCGAAGTGGCCGAGACGGCGCTTCTGGAGGAGGAATTCGCCGCGCTGACCGGGGCGAAATATTGCCTCGCCGTGGCCTCGGGCGGCTATGCGATGGGCTGTGCCTTGCGCGCCCTGCAACTGCGGGTGGGGGAGCCCGTGCTGACCAATGCCTTCACCCTGGCCCCGGTGCCGGGGGCGATTGCGGCCTGTGGCGGCAGCCCGGTCTTTGTCGAGGTCACGGAAGACCTCGTGATCGACTTCGCCGATCTGGAGGCCAAGGCCCGCGTGAGCGGGGCGCGGCTGTTGCTCCTGTCGCATATGCGCGGGCATCTGTGCGACATGGAGGCCCTGATGCGGCTTTGCGACGGGCTGGGCCTGACGGTGATCGAGGATTGCGCCCATACGATGGGGGCGGCGTGGAACGGCGTCGCTTCAGGGCGGCATGGCAAGATCGCCTGCTATTCGATGCAGACCTACAAGCATGTGAACTCGGGCGAGGGCGGGTTTCTGATCTCGGACGATGCCGAGCTGATGGCGCGGGCGATCCTGCTGTCGGGCAGCTATATGCTCTACGCCAAACACCGCGCCGCCCCGCCGCCCGAAGTGTTCGAGACTGTGCGGATGGAGGTCCCGAACGTGTCCGGCCGGATGGACAATCTGCGCGCCGCCATCCTGCGCCCGCAGCTGAAGGAATTGCCCGACCGCGTCGCCCGCTGGGAGGCCCTGTACCGCGCCCTAGAGACCGGCCTGCGCGCCACCCCGGGTCTGCATCTGGTCGCGCGGCCCGCGGCGGAACGCTTTGTCGGCTCCTCCTTCCAGTTCCTGCTGCCGGACTGGTCACCGGCGCGGATCGCGGCCTTCCTGACCCGCAGCGTGGCACGCGGGGTGGAGCTGAAATGGTTCGGCGCGCCGGACCCGGTGGCTTTCACCTCGCGCTATGACCATTGGCGCTATGCCAGCCCGCAAAGCCTGCCGCAAAGCGACCGGATCCTCGCCGGGCTGATCGACCTGCGCCTGCCCTTGACCTTCACGCCGGAAGACTGCGCCCAGATCGCCCGGATTGTCCGCGCCGAGGCCCTGGCCGTGGGGCAGGGACCGGAGCCGGAAGCCATGGTGGCACCCGCGATCCAATAGGGCGCTCGGCGGACCCGGCTGGGGTGATGAGCGCCCGGAAAACCTTCCAGTGGAAGGTTTTCAGCGAAGAACGCCGCGCAAAGCTTTGCGCGGCCGGGCGTCCCCCAGACCCCCGTGGGATATTTGGGGACCAATGAAAAAATTTAGACAAGTTTGAATTGTTTGGCGAGCTTGAGGCCCTGGCCTTGGTAGTTCGAGGCGATGCCCATGCCGTAAAGCATGTCGGGGCGGGCGGCCATCTTTTCGTAGACGAGGCGGCCGACGACCTGGCCGTGTTCGAGCACGAAGGGCGCTTCGTGGCAGCGCACTTCGAGGACGCCGCGCGAGCCAGCGCCGCCGGCCGCGGCATGGCCGAAGCCGGGGTCGAAGAAGCCGGCGTAATGGACGCGGAATTCGCCGACCATGGCGAGGTAGGGTGCCATCTCGGCGGCGTAGTCGGGGGGGATGGTCACGGCCTCGCGGCTGACCAGGATGTAGAAGGCGCCGGGGTCGAGGATGATCTGGCCGTTGGTGGCGCGAATCTCCTCCCAGAACTCCCGCGCGGGGTAGTGGCCGATGCGGTCGAGGTCGACGACGCCGGTATGGGGCTTGGCGCGGTAGCCGAGGAGGTCGCCTGCGGTCGGGCGCAGATCGACCGAAAAGCCGAGGCCTTCGGAGATCACCGGGGTGCCGGAGACCAGGGGCTCGGTCGCGTGGAGTTCGCGCAGGGCCTCGTCCGAAAGGGTGGCATGGCCAAGGCGGAAGCGGATCTGGTTGAGCCTTTGGCCGGGACGGACGAGGACGGAAAAGCTCCTCGGGCAGACCTCGGCATAGAGGGGACCGTGGTAGCCTTCGGGGATGCGGTCGAACTCGGTGCCGCCATCGATGATGGTGCGGGTCAGCAGATCCAGACGCCCGGTCGAGCTTTTGGCATTGGCCACGGCGGAGAGGCCTTCGGGCAGGGCCAGCCCCTCCATCAGAGGGATGACATAGACCGCGCCCTTTTCCAGCACGGCGCCCTGGGTCAGGTCGACCTCGTGCATGGTGAACTCTTCCAGCCGTTCGGCCACCTTGCGGCCGGCCCCGGCGAGGAAGGAGGCGCGCACCCGGTAGGCCCGGGTCCCGAGCCGCAGATCGAGGCTGGCGGGCTGGATCTGGGCGGCTTCGATGGTGGGCAGGCCGGTGATGGCGCCCGTGGCAATCAGCTGGCGCAGGCGCTGCGAGGGCAGGACACCGGCCATGTGCTCTGGGTCGGTCATGCTGCAACTCCTCCGCGCAAGTCTGTGGCTTCAAAGAGAAAACCGCCCGCAAGGCCAGCGGCCCTACGAGCGGTTTCTTTAATGGTCGGGCCGGAGAGATTCGAACTCTCGACCTCCCGCCCCCCAGACGGACGCGCTAACCAGGCTGCGCTACGACCCGACGATGGAGGCGATACATAGCGATATTCCGGGCAGGGGCAAGCAGGAAAATTCATCTCTGGTCCGGGATATGACATGGGCATGACGAGGCCACCACGGAGCCAAGCCTGGCGCATGGCGGGCCTAGCGCCGCGGCCGCTGCGCCTCGACCATCTGGGCCAGGAGGAGGCCAAGACGCGGGTGCAGTTCCGCCAGCTTTGCCTGCGTGGCGGGCGACAGCGGCCCCTCCAGCGCGCGCAGGCGGGCGGCGAGGCCCGAAAGGTCGGGCAGCGGCAGGCCCTCCGTCGCAGGAAGCTCGGGCGCTGCGGAATCGATCCTCTGGTTGGTATCCACCACATCGGCAACCGGCGGTTCGACAAAGTCGGAGAGCGGGATGTCGTAGGCGGCGATCAGGGAATCATCGGCGGCATCCTGATCCAGCGCCTCGGGTGCGCCAAAGCTGTGCAGACGTCCCTCGGGCGCCTCGGCCTCGTCTTCGACAAAGATATGCGGCGCCTCGGGCACCGGTTCGTCCAGCGGCAGCTTGGCCTGCTTGGGTGGCTCGCCGGAGGGCGCGGCCTTCGGGCGGCGCGGCGCAGAGAAGGCGAGAAAGCCGCCTTCGCCCGCGCGCGGAATGGCCCCGGCGAGTGCTGCCTCCGCCGGTCCCGGCTCGGCGGGCAGGGCATCGGGCGAATCGTCGATGACCGGCTCCTCCGCCTCGGCAAGAAGGTGCGCGGGCGCGGGGGGGCGCATGTCGGGCAGGGTCGGGAACAGCGATTGCACGGCGGCCCCGGCGCCCTGCGGCGGCGGATCAGCGACCGGGCGCAGCGGCCCCGCGCCGCTCGGCATCGCGAGAACCTGGCCCATCAGCGGCGGTGCGGCCTCTTCCGTCTCGAAAGGCGCCACGGCCTCGGCAGAGATCACGTCCTCCGCCTCTTCCAGATCGACAGCGCCCAAGACGCCGCCCAGGGCCGCAACATGGCGGATGCCCTGCTCGCRCAGGATTTTCTGGACGCCGCGGATCGTCATCCCCTCGACATGCAACAGATGCCGGATGCCCGACAGCAAGGCCACATCCGCCGGTCGGTAATACCGCCGCCCGCCGGCCCGCTTCACCGGCTTGATCTGCGGAAACCGGCTTTCCCAGAACCGTAGCACATGGGCGGGGGTCTCCAGCACATCGGCCACTTCGGAAATGGTTCGGAAAGCGTCCGGTGCCTTGTCCATCCGGCCTGACCGCCCTTACTTGCCGCCGCCCGCCACGCGATCCTTCATCAGATGCGAGGGACGGAAGGTCAGAACCCGGCGCGGCGAAATCGGAACCTCGTCGCCGGTCTTGGGGTTGCGGCCAACGCGCGCGGTCTTGGAGCGCAGCGAGAAGGTGCCAAAGGAAGAGATCTTCACCGTCTCGCCCGCGGCCAGCGCGTCCGAGACATATTGCAGCACCGATTCCACCAGTTGGGCGGATTCGTTGCGCGACAGGCCCACTTCACGAAAGACCGATTCGCTCAAGTCCATGCGTGTCAGCGTCTTTTCAGCCATGCTGTCCCCCTCTGGTGTTTCCAAAAGGATGTAGCGGATCAAAATGCGAGTCAATAAGAATGCCTTGGAACAAGGGCTTGGCGCGCGTTCTTTAGATGCTGGCTTCACTGGGCGCAGGGCCGGGAGAACCAGGGGCCGGGTAAACCGCGGCCCCATGTCACCAAGTACCGGGCAAAGGGGCCACTTTCCCCCCGCACCCCCCTTCATCCAGAGGCAAATATCCCACGGGAGGTCCGGAGGGTGTGAAACCCTCCGGTCCGGCAGATGTCACCAGCGCAACACCACGGCACCCCAGGCGAGGCCGCCGCCGATCGCCTCGGTGACCAGAAGGTCGCCTTGCTTGATCTGGCCGCGCTCTACGCCGATCGACAGCGCCAGCGGGATCGAGGCGGCCGAGGTGTTGCCATGGTCCTGCACGGTCACCACGACGCGCTCCATCGGCAGCTGCATCCGCTTGGCGGTGCCTTCGATGATGCGGATATTGGCCTGATGCGGCACGATCCAGTCGACGTCCTCACCCGAGAGCCCGACCTTCTCCAGCGCGCCATGCGCCGATTCGGCCAGCTTTTCAACGGCATGGCGGAAGACTTCCTTGCCCTGCATGCGCAGTTTGCCGACGGTTCCGGTCGAAACCCCGCCATCGACGTAGAGCAGGTCCTTGAAGCGGCCATCGGAATGCAGGTCGCTGGCCAGGATGCCGCGGTCGGCGTTGGTGCCCGAAAGCTCCTGCGCCTCCAGCACCAGGGCGCCGGCGCCATCGCCGAACAGCACGCAGGTGCCGCGGTCGGTCCAGTCCATCAGTTTCGAGAAGGTCTCGGCCCCGATCACCAGCACGCGCCTCGCCTGGCCCGACAGGATCATGCCGTTGGCGGTGGACAGCGCGAAGATGAAGCCGGCGCAGACCGCCTGCATGTCGAAGGCAAAACCGCGCGTCATGCCAAGCTTGGCCTGCACCATGGTCGCGGCCGAAGGGAAAGTCAGATCGGCGGTGGAGGTCGCCAGAACGATGGCGTCGATGTCATCGGGCACCAGACCGGCATTGGCGAGTGCGGCCCGCGCCGCCTCGGCCGCGAGGTCCGAGGTGTTCTGACCCTCGGCCGCGAAATGCCGTCGCTCGATCCCGGAACGGCTGCGAATCCATTCGTCCGAAGTGTCGATCAGGCTTTCGAATTCCGAATTCGGCACGATGCGTTCGGGCAAATAGTGCCCGACGCCCGTTACCACGGCGCGCAATGTCATGAAGTCTGTCCCGTTCCCGCATCCGGAGCCAAAGTCGCGGCCCCCCCTGCGGTACTCTGCCCGCTTGCCAAAGTGGATGCAACCCGCGCCGCAAGCCTTTCGCGGAAACCGGATTTCGCCAGCTTGTAAGCCATGTCCAGCGCCGCCGCGACCCCGGTGGCATCCGAGGAGCCATGCGATTTCACCACGATGCCGTTCAGCCCCAGAAACACCCCGCCATTCGACCGCCGCGGGTCCATCCGCTTGCGCAGACGGTTCAGCGTGGTCAGGGACAGCACGGCGGCCATCCGCGAGAAGATCGAGGCGTTGAGCTCTTCGCGCAGGAAATCCGAGATCAGCCGCGCCGTGCCCTCGGCGGTTTTCAGCGCAACATTGCCGGTGAAGCCATCGGTCACGATCACATCGACCCGCGAGGAGGGCAGGTCGACGCCCTCGACATAGCCGATATAGTCATAGTCGCCCATCACGGCGGCGGCGGCGATCAGGTCGCTGGCGGCCTTCAACTCGGCGGAACCCTTGTGTTCCTCGGTGCCGACGTTCAGCAACCCGACGCGCGGCCGGGTCAGACCCATGCCGTTGCGCGCGTAGGAGGCCCCCATCAGCGCATATTGCGCGAGGTCGGCGGCATCGGCCTTGATATCGGCGCCGGCGTCCAGCATCAGATTGTAACCGCCCGGATTGCGGCTGGGCCACAGGCAGGCGATCGCCGGGCGGTTGACGCCGGGCAGCTTGCGCAGGCGGATCATCGCCACCGCCATCATCGCCCCGGTATTGCCGCAGGATACCGCCACCTTGGCCTCGCCCGAGCGGACGGAATCGATGGCGCCCCACATCGAGGTGCCCTCGCCATGCCGCATCACCTGGCTCGGCTTGTCCTGCATGGTCACGACCCGCGCCGCGTGGCGGATCAGCACCCGGCCCGTCAGGGCGGGCTGACGCGCCAGAAGCTTCGACAGCTCGGCTTCGTCACCGTGGAGGATGAAATCGGCATCGGCCATTTCGGGCGCACAAATGGCAAGACCGGCGACAACTGCCACCGGTCCGCGGTCGCCACCCATGGCGTCGACCGAAAGTACGATACGATCAGACCCCCGCGCCGTCTTGGGCGTGCCTTCGGCGTCGGGGCCTGGGCTCGCTTGGGACATCGGATTGCCTGCGAGGGGCGGCTTACGCCGCGTCCTCGTCGTTCAGGACGGCAGGCGCCGAGGCCACGACTTCGCGGGCATCGTAATGGCCGCAAGCGCCGCAAACGTGGTGCGGGCGCTTCAGCTCGCCACAGTTGGAGCATTCAGCCGGGTTTGCGGCCACGAGCGAGTCATGGGCGCGGCGCATGTCGCGCTTGGAGGAGGTCGTACGATTCTGCGGGACTGCCATGTCACACCTTAAACTGAAAGGGGACAGACCCCTGATTTCTTTGCTGTTTCCGGGATACCGAGCCCGGAACAAGCCCCGGTTCAGCCCCTTGGATGAGGCGCGGAACATAGACGGATTTCCGCCACGCGCAAGCCCTTTTCTGCAAGGTTTCCAGCCGCGTGGCCAAGCTGTATCCCGGGCCGCGTGTTCCGCGCGGCACGGGGCGGGCTTTGCCGGGGCCCGGGGGCCCGACAAAGAAGGGACGCCGGTTCAGACCTTGTCCGCGCCGTCGTCCTTGGCCTTCAGCACCAGCCCCGCGAGGCCGGCAAAGGGCTTGAGGTCGCCCTCGCGCAGGGGGGACTTGCCGGGTTCGGTATAGACCGCCTCGCCCAGTTCCACCCCCGGCGCGCGCGGGTAGAGCGGCAGGGCCAGGGCCAGGGCCTCGATGGCGACGGCGGCGGCGTCGATCACCTCGGGCAGGGGTTCCATCGTGTCGTCGTCGGGAATCTCGATCTCATCCGCCTCGGGCTCGATGAAATCGGCAAGATATTGCCGGCGCACCTCTTCGTCGATCTTCGTCGTCACCGGCTCCAGCGAGATCGAGCAGGGCTGCACCACCCGCGCCGACAGGGCGCCGCGCAAAACCATGTCGCGCTTGCCCGCCGGGCGGATGTCGCCGTCAAATTCCAGCACGGGCAGATCCAGGAGGCCCAGCACCTCGGCAATCGCCTTGCGTTCGGGGGCCGAGGGGCGAAACCGCACATGGGTCGAGGTGCGCCCGGCGATGGCGGCCACGCGGAACGGCAGGCTGGGCAGGGCCGGATCGGCCTTTGCAGGCTCGGTTGCGGCGGTTTCAGGTTTCATCGGAGATTTGGTCATGACAGGCTCCTGTGCTGGCGGCGGGCTTTGAACCGCTATCGGCCATGGGTCAAGCGTTCCTTTCTTGAACCGGGGCCTCTGCATGATGTAAGCGATGGTACAGGAGATTGCAGGCCCGCAGAGGACTTCAAGACCCGGCTTTGTCAAAAAGGTGCGGCGCCGGTGGCCCAGGACCTTCGCGGCGGGCCATCGAGATGAGGCGAAAGAGTTCGGATCCGGCAGGCCCGTCAGGGCAAAGGCGGGTCAGGCGGGTTTGGCAGGGCAGGGGAAGGCATGGCTTTCGGCGCAGGAAACACAGACGGACAGGGCGCAATGCCCGGCTCCGGGGCCATCATAGGCAAGGGGCGCAGGGTCTCGACGGCGTTGGTCCGGGCTGCCGGTGGGCTGGCCCTGGTTCTGGCCATGGCCTGCACCCCGATTTACGCCAACCACGGCTATATCCCCGATGAGCAGGATCTGGCCGAGGTCAAGCCCGGGCTCGACACCCGCGATTCGGTGGCGGCCTTTCTGGGCCGGCCCTCGACCGAGGGGCTCTTGGGCGACAAGGAATGGTTCTACGTCCAGAGCCGCTGGAAGACCGTCGGCGGTCATGCGCCGCAGGAAATCGACCGTCAGGTCGTGGCGATCACCTTCAACGACGCGGGCAAGGTCGCCAATGTCGAGCGATTCGGGCTGGAGAAGGGCGAGGTCGTCACCATCTCGCGCCGCGTGACCACCGAAACGATCAAGGGCAAAAGCTTCATCCTGCAATTGTTCGGCAATATCGGCGGGCTCGACCCGGCGCAGCTTCTCAACAAGAAATAGCCCGGCCACCCGGGCCAGGGGTACGACCCGGACGCGGCACCAGCGTCCGGGCGCCGGAGTTTTATCCAGCTTCTCCATTGCATCCGCTGCCGCGTGATGGCCAAATCCGCAAAGCGCCCACTCAAAGACCGAGGCGGGGACAGCAAGGACGGGAGAGAAGATGCAGCCTTTGAGGCGCGGTCCCTATACCGCGCGCCTGTTGAGCGGTGACGATGACCTGACCGAGGCGCAGGCCCTGCGCCATCTGGCCTTTCGCCGGGGCGCCGGCGGGGCGGGGTCGGGCGGGGCCGGCTCGGGGCTGGACCATGACAGTTTCGACATCATCTGCCGCCATCTTCTGGTGCACGAGGCGCAGGGCGCGCTGGTCGCCTGCTGCCGCCTGCAGGACTTTCCCGCCGGCACCGATCTGTCGGCCAGCTACTCCGCCCAGTTCTACGACCTGAGCCGCCTGTCGCATTTCGCCGGGCGCAAGATGGAGCTGGGCCGCTTCTGCCTGCATCCCGCCCGCCACGACCCCGAGATCCTGCGCCTGACCTGGGCCGCCCTGACCTCGATCGTCGATGCCGAGGCGATCACGCTGCTCTTCGGCTGCTCCAGCTTTGCCGGGGCTGATCCTGCGCCGCACCGGGTGGCGCTGGCCGCCCTGCATCCCTTTGTCGCCCCGCCCGAATTTGCGCCCGGCCCGCGGGCGCGCGAAAGGGTGGCGCTGCCCTTGGGCGGTGGCGACCGCGCCGCCCTGCCGCCCCTGTTGCGCACCTATCTGGCGATGGGAGGCTGGGTGTCCGACCATGCGGTGATCGACCGCGACCTCGACACGCTGCACGTCTTCACCGGCTTGCCGATTTCCGCCGTGCCGCAGCCGCGGGCCCGCGCCCTGCGTGGCATCGTCGGGCAGGATTCCCCCGCAACGCCGTGACGCTAAAGGTTGACCGCATCCGCCCTTGGCCTTAGGGGCAGGGCATCATGGCACGCGCACCCCTTTTGCAACTCTCCGATCTGTCGCTGACCTTTGGCGGCAACCCCTTGTTCGAGGGCATCACCCTCACCGTTCAGCCCGGCGACCGGCTGGCGCTGGTGGGCCGCAACGGCTCGGGCAAATCCACCCTGATGAAGGTCATGGCCGGCAGTGTGGAGGCCGACAAGGGCCTGCGCGTCGTCTCGCCCGGCGTCACGGTCGGCTATATGGAACAGGACCCCGACATGTCGGGCTTCGCCACCTTGGGCGACTACGCCGCCAGCCGCATCCCTGAGGGCGAGGGCTACCGGGTTGAAGTCGCGGCCGAAGGTCTGGGCTTCAAGCCGGATACCCCGGTGTCTTCCGCTTCGGGTGGTGAGAAACGCCGCGCCGCGCTGGCCAAGCTGGTGGCCGAAGCGCCCGAGCTGATGCTGATCGACGAGCCGACCAACCACCTCGACATTGCCGCCATCGAATGGCTGGAAAACTTCCTGGCCGAAACCCGCGCCGCCTATGTGCTGATCAGCCACGACCGGGCTTTGCTGAACCGCCTGACCCGGCAGACCTTCTGGCTGGACCGCGGCGTGCTGCGCCGCCGCGAGCTTGGTTTCCTCGGCTTCGAGGAATGGCGCGAAGAGACCTGGGAGGCCGAGGACGAGGCCCGCCACAAGCTCGACCGCAAGATCAAGGCCGAGGCGCGTTGGGCCGTCGAGGGCATCTCAGCCCGGCGCAAGCGCAACCAGGGCCGGGTCCGCGCTTTGGCGGCGCTGCGCGAGGAACGCTCCTCCCAGATCCGCCGCAAGGGCACCGCGGCTTTGGAGTTCGATTCGGGTTCAACCTCGGGCAAGAAGGTGATCGAGGCCAAGTCGATCTCGAAAGCCTTCGGCGACCGGGTGCTGTTCGACGATTTCAGCCTGCGCATCCTGCGCGGCGACCGCGTGGCCTTTGTCGGCCCGAACGGCGTCGGCAAGACCACGCTTCTGAAGATGCTGACGGGGGAGATTGCGCCCGATTCCGGCACGGTGTCCTTGGGAACCTCGCTGGAAATCGCGGTTTTCGACCAGACCCGGGCGCGTCTGGACCCAGAGGCGAGCCTTTGGCACAACCTGACCAATGACCCTTTGATGGCCGTCTCGGGCAATTCCGATCAGGTCATGGTGCGCGGCAATCCGAAGCATGTGGTGGCTTACCTGAAGGACTTCCTCTTTGACGAGGCGCAGGCCCGCGCCCCGGTCAAATCCCTGTCGGGGGGCGAAAAGGCCCGGCTTCTGCTGGCCAAACTGATGGCCAAGCCGTCGAACCTGCTGATCATGGACGAACCGACCAACGATCTGGACGTCGAAACTCTCGACCTTCTGCAGGATATCCTCGGCGAATACGACGGCACCGTGCTTCTGGTCAGCCACGACCGCGATTTCATCGACCGGGTGGCCACGACCACCGTGGCGCTTGAAGGGAATGGCAAGGCCACCGTGTATCCCGGCGGCTGGTCGGATTACGCCGCCCAACGCGGGGTTGCGGCGGTGGAAACCCCGCAGGCCAGCAAACCCGCCCCCGCCCCGGTCCGCGCGCCGAAAAAACCGGCCGAGGGTCTGAGCTTCACCGAGAAAAAGCGCCTCGACAGCCTGCCTTCAGTGATCGCCCGGATGGAATCCGAGATTGCCAAGCTGAACGAGCTGCTCTCTGACCCGCAACTTTACAAGCGCGAGCCGGTGAAGTTCCAGAAAGCTTCCGACATGCTGGTCGAACGGCAGGAGGCGCTGGCGGCGGCCGAAGAGGAATGGCTGGATCTGTCCGACAAGGCGTGATTGGGCGTGATCTTGGCCCGAATGCCGCAGGTCTTCATCCGGGGCAGGGCTTGCTGGCCCGCCCCAGACCGGGATAAGTCTTTGCCATGATAGAGGTTGAGGATCTGAGCATTGCGCGCGGTGGTCTGCCCGTGCTGGAGGGCTTGCGCTTCGCGCTGGCCCCGGGTCGCGTTCTGATCCTGCGCGGCGCCAATGGCATCGGCAAGACCACCCTCCTGCGCACCCTGGCCGGGCTGCAACCGCCTCTGTCGGGCCGGATTGTGGCCGAGGCCGACAGCATCACCTATTCCGGCCATGCCGACGGGCTGAAGGCCACGCTGACCGTGGCCGAGAACCTGACCTTCTGGGCCGAGGTGCATGGGCTGGCGCAGGTCTCGGCGGCCCTGTCGGCCATGAACCTGACCGCCCTGCAAGACCGCCGCGCCGCCGATCTGTCGGCAGGCCAAAAGCGCCGCCTCGGCCTGGCGCGGCTTATGGTCACCGGACGCAAGCTCTGGCTGATGGATGAACCGACGGTTTCCCTCGACGCCGCCTCGGTGGCCCTCTTCGGCGCCATGCTGCGCGGTCATCTCGGGCAGGGCGGTTCTGCCATCGTCGCCACCCATATCGACCTCGGCCTGCCCGAGGCCGAAGTGCTGGATCTCTCCCCCTTCAAAGCCAATCCTTCCAAGCCCGGAGCCGCCACGGGCGCCTTTGACGAGGCCTTCCTGTGAAGGCGCTCCTGCTGCGCGATCTGCGCCTCGCGGTGCGGGCCGGGGGCGGCTTCGGCCTCGGCCTCGCCTTCTTCCTGATGGTCGCGGTGCTGGTGCCCTTGGGCGTGGGTCCGGCGGGGGAGCTCTTGTCACGGATCGCCCCCGGCATCCTCTGGGTCGGCGCGCTGCTGGCGAGTCTTCTGTCGCTGGACCGCATGTTCGCCCTGGATTTCGAGGATGGCTCGCTGGACCTGATGGCCGTCTCCCCTTTGCCGCTGGAGGGCGTGGCCGCAATGAAGGCCCTCGCCCATTGGCTGGTCACCGGCCTGCCGCTGGTGCTGATCTCGCCCGTGCTCGGCCTGCTTCTGAGCCTCGATCCGCGCGGTTATGTCTGGCTGGTGGCCTCGCTTGCGTTGGGGTCGCCCGCCCTGTCGCTGATAGGATGCTTCGGCGCGGCCCTGACCGTGGGGCTGAAGCGCGGCGGGCTGATCCTGTCCCTGATCGTGCTGCCGATGTATGTGCCCACCCTGATCTTCGGGGCCGAGGTGGTGCGGCGCGGGGCTGCTGGCACCGACCCGATGGTGCCGCTTTTGCTGCTGGCCGCCATCTCGCTCGGCGCCGGCGCACTCTTGCCATTCGCCTGTGGTGCGGCAATACGCGCCAACCTGAAGTGACAATCTGACGCTACTGTGATTTGCAAAGAAAAACGCCGTTGGGCACAGGAGATCCATGTCGATCTGGGAATACGCCAACCCCAAGAAGTTCATGCAGACCTCGGGTCAGGCCCTGCCCTGGGTCTCCGGGCTGGCGATGATTTTGCTGGTCGTGGGGCTGGTCTGGGGATTTTTCTTCACGCCGGATGACTACAAGCAGGGTTCGACCGTCAAGATCATCTACCTGCATGTGCCGGCGGCGATGATGGCGATTTCGGCCTGGTTCATGATGCTGGTGGGCTCGCTGATCTGGCTGATCCGGCGGCACCATGTCAGTGCGCTGAGCGCCAAGGCGGCGGCGCCCGTGGGACTGACCTTCACGGTGATCGGCCTTGTGACCGGGGCGATCTGGGGCCAGCCGATGTGGGGCACCTGGTGGGCCTGGGACCCGCGGCTGACCTCGTTCCTGATCCTGGGGCTGTTCTACCTCGGCTATATCGCGCTTTGGGCCGCGGTCGAGGACCCGGATACGGCGGCGGACCTGACCTCGGTCCTCTGCATCGTGGGATCGGTCTTCGCCTTTCTGTCACGCTATGCTGTGCTGTTCTGGAACCAGGGCCTTCATCAGGGCGCCTCGGTCTCGGTGGCGGGGGGGGATCAGGTGTCGAATGTCTTCGGCTATCCCCTGGCGGTTTCGGTGGCGGGGTTTGTGCTGCTGTTCGTGACGCTGGTCCTGTTGCGCACAAGGACCGAGATCCGTACCCGCAGGATAAAGGCGCTGATCGCGCGCGAAAGGGCAGAGGGGTGATCATGCCGGATCTCGGGAAATATGCCGTCACCGTGCTGGGGGCCTATGGCGCGGCCCTGGCGCTGCTGGTGGCATTGGTGGTCCTGACGCTGTGGCAAGGGGCCAGGATGAAACGGGCGCTGGACGAGGTCGAGCGCCGCGAAAGGAAAGACTGATGGCGTTCAAACCGCTGATCCTGCTGCCCTTGGGCGTTTTTGCCGTCTTCGGCTATCTGGCCTTTGCGGGGATGCAGAAGGGCGACCAGCCCTTGCCCTCGATGATGGAGGGGCATGAGGCGGCCGCTGTGCGGGTCACCGCGCTTGGCGATGGTCCTGCACCGACCGATGCCGATTTGCGCAAGCCGGGGGTGAAGCTGTTGAACTTCTGGGCCAGTTGGTGCCAGCCCTGCCGCGTCGAACATCCGATGCTGGAGAAGCTGCAGGCCGAGGGTGTGACGATCTATGGCATCAACTACAAGGACAAGCCGGCCGACGCGCTGAAATTCCTTGGCGAGATGGGCAGTCCCTATGCGCAGATCGGCGCCGATGCTGGGCCGATGGCGCTCGATTGGGGGGTTTACGGCGTGCCCGAGACCTATGTGATCGACGGCAAGGGCGTGGTGGTGCTGCGGTTGGCGGGGCCGATCACCGAAGACAACCTGGAGAGCATGGTCCGACCTGGGATGGCGAAAGCTGCGGCCGAGTAACCTGATTTTCTGCGAAAATCACGAGGGGACGAATTTTCTGCGAAAATTCAGTACGCTGATCTTTCGCAGAAAGATCGATCTCTAAATTTTCGCAGAAAATTTGTGCTCTAGAAACGCACTGCGATCGGCCCGGAATGGCAGATCACCACCAATTGGCTTCCCGCCTCGATCAGATGAAAGCCCCGCGCCCGGACGGCTTGTTCAAAGCGTGGCAGGCCAATCTCGGCCTCTATCCAATTCTTGCTCCGTCGGATGACACCGCCCTGTGTCACGGCCTTGGCTGCAAAAACCTGATCAAGCCAGAATTCAGGATTGTGGATGCGGATGGTGTCCATGGGGCGATTCTATCGCCCCATGGTTAACAAGTTCTTTAACGATCAACCCCGATCTCAGCCCCGTGCACGACGCCCGCCGCGGCGGCCCGAAGTGGCGGCGGTGGCTGCGGCCGAGGCCTCGGCGAAGGTCGCACCGGCCTCGACGGCTTCGATCACCTTGGCGAAACGGATCCATTCGCCGCCATTGGCATCATGGTTCATCAGGAAATTGGCGGCGCGGATCGCCTCCATTTCCGGCTGACGCACCGGGTTCATGATCGCGCTGGTCATCCCTGCGCCAATCGCCATCGGCAGGAAGGCCGCGTTCACGCCATGGCGGTGCGGCAGGCCGAAGGAGATGTTGGAGGCGCCGCAGGTCGTGTTGACCCCAAGCTCCTCGCGCAGGCGGCGGACCAGGGCGAAGACCTGCTGGCCGGCCGAGCCCATGGCGCCGACCGGCATGACCAGAGGGTCGACCACGATGTCATGCGCCGGGATGCCGAAATCGGCGGCGCGTTCGACGATCTTCTTGGCCACGGCAAAGCGCACGTCGGGGTCCTGGCTGATCCCGGTGTCGTCGTTGGAGATCGCCACCACTGGCACATTGTACTTTTTCACCAGGGGCAGGATGCGCTCCAGACGTTCTTCCTCGCCCGTCACCGAGTTCAGAAGGGGCCGACCTTCGCAGGCCAGAAGCCCGGCCTCAAGGGCGGCAGGCACCGAGCTGTCGATGCACAGGGGCACATCGGTGATGCCCTGGATGATCTCGATCAGCTTCTTCATCAAGGGCGGTTCGGTGAAGTTGTTGTCGGCATAGCGCGGATCAACAGCCATCTTGTTGGTGAAAACGGCGCCCGAGTTCACGTCCAGAAGGTTTGCGCCGCAGGCGACCTGCTCCAGCGCGTCGCGGATCACGGTGTCGAAATTGTCGAGCTCCAGCTCGGCGGCAAGCTTCTTGCGGCCGGTGGGATTGATGCGCTCGCCGATCACGCAGAAGGGCTCGTCAAAGCCGATGATCACGGTTTTCGTTTTCGATTCAACGACGGTACGGGTCATTGTTCAACCTCCCTCTTACGCTTTGGCCGGCACGCCTGCGGTGCCGCCATTATCGGTTACCCATTGGGCATTGGTCTTGATGCCACCCAGCGGGAAGAAATGCACCTGCTCGATGTTGAAGCCCGGGGTCTTGGCCTTGTGCGCGGCCAGTTCGGCCACGACATCGGTCGGCTCATAGGGCAAGAGCAGCTTGGTCACGTCCATGGCGCGCTTTTGCAGCACACGCAAGGAGGGGCCGACGCCGCAGGCGATGGCGAACTTGATCAGGGTCTGGAGTTTTGCCGGACCTGCCACGCCGATATGCACCGGCATCTTGACGCCCGCCTCTGCCAGCTTGTTGGCCCAGGCGATCACCGGGGCCGCCTCGAAGCAGAACTGGGTCGCGATCGCCATCTTGGCATCGGTCCGGTCGGCGAAGGCCTGTTTCCAGGCCAGGGCCTTCATCACGATGGCATCTCCACCGTCCTTGTCGATGTCCTTGTTGCCCTCGGGGTGGCCCGCGACATGCAGGCGTTCAAAGCCGTCGAACAGGCCCGTCTCGATCATCTGCATCGAATTGTCGAAATCACCTGCGGGCGTAGAGACCCCACCGCCCAGCAACAAAGCCTGCTTGACCCCGGCCTCGCCCTGATAGCGCGCGATCCAGGAGGCGAGGGTGGCCTTGTCATGGATGATCCGCGCCGGAAAGTGCGGCATCACGTCAAAACCTTCGCCGGCGATCCGCCTGGCGGTGGTCACCATGTCTTCGATCGGCGTGCCCTCGATATGGGCGATGTAGACGCGGGTGCCCTTGGGCAGCAAGGCGCGGAAATCCTCGACCTTCTCGGCGGTGCGCGGCATGACCTCGATCGAATAGCCTTGCAGGAAGGCCTCGACCTCTTCGGTCACGGGGGCGGGGGTTGCGGCGTCGCGGCGGAAGTTGAACAGGGCCATGTCGTGTCCTTTAAATCAGGCTTTCGCCCAACCGTCAGAGGTGATGAGGGATTTCAGGCGTTCGGAATCATATTCGGCCTCGATCTTGGCGGCTTCGGCCTCGGCCACCGCCATCTGCTCGCCTTCGACGCTGAAGGGCGGCGCTTTTCGCCATTCGGCGAGATAGGCATCGGCATCCTTGGCGCCGATCTTCATGGCGCAACGGTCGATGGCCTGTTCGAACCTTTCGGTCAGCTTGACCTTGGCGCCCGAGCGGCCCTTGCCGACGATGATCTGGGCGGGAATGTCGCGCCAGTAGACGATGGTGACTTCGGGCATTTGCTGATTCCGGCGAATGAATGTGAGACCCTGTGTAGCGCCGATTTGCGACAGCCGATGCCGGATTTCGACATGAGGCAGCTCCAATGCGACGGGGCCCATTCCGCCCGATTGCGGGCTTGAGCGCAAGTCACAACGGGTCTACGATGGGGGCAACCATAGATGGAGGGCGGCGATGACGCCCCAGCGTCCCCGGGGAGCGGACGCAGAAACGCGCGAGGTTGATCCTGTGACGGGATCCCTCCTGCCGGAAACGTCTGGCTCCTCTACGACCGGATCCCGGCTTTATGCCGCCGTGGATCTGGGAACAAACTCGTGCCGGATGCTGATTGCCCAACCGCGTGGCAGTCAGTTTCAGGTCATCGACAGTTTTTCCAAGACTGTCCAGCTTGGCGCCGGGCTTGAGGCGTCGGGGAAATTGTCGCGCGCCTCGATGGGGCGCACGATTCAGGCTTTGCGCATCTGCCAGAAGAAGATCGAAAAGCACGGCGTCAAACGGATGCGTCTGGTCGCCACCGAAGCGAGCCGGCGCGCCAAGAATGCCCGCGAGTTCATGCGCCAGATCCGCCGCGAGACCGGGCTGACGGTGGATATCATCGGCGCGGAGGAAGAGGCGCGGCTGGCCGTGATCTCCTGCGCGCCGCTGGTGCGGCGCGAATCGGAACAGCTGCTGATCGTCGATATCGGCGGCGGCTCGACCGAACTGGTGTGGATCGACCTGTCGGATGTCGAACCCGAGGATCGGCCACGGTCGATCATGCGGCTATCCTCCGGCTTTGAACGGCAGGGCAAGGGCGATGCGCGGGTGGTGGACTGGATCTCGGTTCCCCTCGGCGTCGCCACGCTGAAGGACCAGTTCATCGACGTGGAAGACGATGCCGCCCGCTTTGCCCTGATGAGCTGGTTTTTCGAGGAAAGCCTCGCCACCTTCTCGCCCGCCAATGCGGCGCAGCCGAGGAAGGGCTTCCAGATCATCGGCACTTCGGGGACCGTGACCACGGTCGCAGCCTCGTTTCTGGGGCTCAGACGCTATGATCGGGCGAAAGTCGATGGTCTGGTGATGAGTTCCGACCAGATCGACCTTGTCATCCGCGACTATCTGGCGCTTGGTCCCGAGGGGCGCCGGTCGGACCCGCGCATCGGGCGCGACCGGCATACGCTGATCATGTCGGGGGCGGCGATCCTGCAGGCTTTGATGCGGATCTGGCCGACCGATCAGCTTTCGGTGGCGGATCGTGGTCTGCGCGAAGGTCTGCTATACGCACAGATGAGCGCCGACGGCGTGTTGGAAGACGGACCTTTTGAGTGATGGGCCTTGACGTATGACTGAGACGAATGATTCCGGACGTGGCCGGCGCGAGCTGCGGGTGAAGGTCAAGACGGCCAAGGGCAGGAAACTGTCCTCGACCCTCTGGCTCGAACGGCAGCTGAACGACCCCTATGTGATCAAGGCCAAGCGCGAGGGCTACCGTGGCCGCGCCGCCTACAAGATCCTGGAGCTCGATGACAAATACGGCTTCCTCAAACCCGGCGCCCGGGTGGTTGACCTCGGCTGCGCGCCGGGCGGCTGGTGTCAGGTGGCGGTGCCGCGGGTGAATGCTTTGGGCGAGAAGGCCGGTAAGCCGATTGGCACCGTGCTCGGCGTCGATTTGCAGGAGATCGAGCCGATTGCTGGCTGCGAGCTGCATCAGCTCGACTTCCTCTCCGAAGGCGCGGATGAGCTGGTCAAGGGCTGGCTGGGTGGCAAGGCCGATGTGGTGCTGTCCGACATGGCGGCCTCGGCCTCGGGGCACAAGGGCACCGACCACTTGCGGATCATCGCCTTGGTCGAGGCGGCTTTGGCCTTTGCCTTCGACGTGCTGGAAGAGGGCGGCACCTTTGTCGCCAAGGTTCTGGCCGGCGGCGCCGAGGTGCAGATGCAGACACTTCTCAAGAAATCGTTCAAGAAAGTGGCCAATGTGAAACCCCCGGCCAGCCGTGCCGATTCGTCGGAGAAGTTTGTGGTGGCCCAGGGCTTCCGCGGCCGCTCTGCCGAGACGGATGCCTTCACGCAGATCTGATCGTTTCGGATTTGTCGGCAAACGAAAAAGGGCACCCGCGGGTGCCCTTTTTCGTGTCCGGCAAATTTCTGTCCGGGCCTTTGTCTCAGCCAGCCCAGGTGCGCACCGGGCCGCAGTCCATGTGCACGAAGTTGGAGCGGTAGTAGTGGCCGACGCCACCCGCCTGGCAGGCCTGTGCTGCCGAAGCCATCTGCGACACGCTGCGCGAGCGCAGACGCAGGTCGGCGGCCATGCCCTGGATGTGCAGCGAATGCTTGGCCACGCCGTGCGATTCCGAACGAAGCATCGCATTGGTTTGCGGTGTGCGGTAGCCCGACAACAACATGTAGGGCTCTTTGACGTCCAGAAGGTGGTGCGTCGCTGCGATGATGTCCATGTTGTGCGGGTTCATCGCGATGGTCTGGTCAGCGCGCAGATCGCGCATGAAGTGGCTGATTTCCTTGACGACTTCCGGGATGTATTTGCCATCGACCCAGTAGATCGCATTGACAGTTTCGCCCGAACGTCCGGAGTACATATTCACGCGGCGGATGTCGCCGGCTCCTTTCAGGAAGCCGAAGGCCTTGGCATAGGTCGGTGCGGCAACGACTGTTCCAGCTGCAAAAATCCGCAGCAAAGCACGCCGCGAAACCCCTGCGTTTTCCGTTTCCATCATTGTGAAGCCTGTCCCGTATGTCTCTGTGTGACCGTCTTTGCGACGGCTTTGTTTCCGCCTCGTCCCCAAAGCGTGTGCATTTAATGGCATATCTTTTCCGTCGTCCCAACAGGGAATTCTGTCCCCGACGGCCAGTCTGCCGCCAATAGGCAAAGATTCGCTGAATTCAAGGGCGGTAATTCGCCGAAATTCCCCCTCACCGGGGACGTGATCAAATAGAGACATTCGAACCAGGGCAGGGCATGGGCGGTGCGGCAGGGCTTTGCAATGTCATAATTTCCACGATATCCTCTAGGAAAAGCAGCACAAAAAGCCCATGGCCGCTGATGCGTCCGGGCAAAGGATTTTGGCAATGGCGATTGAGATGAACAGGCGTGGCGCACTTCGGGCTGTGACTTCGGTTCTGGCCTTCGGGGCGGCGCTCCGGCTGGGTGCGGCCTCGGCACAGGTGCTGCCCTCGGCCTTTTCGCAGGCTTTGGTGGCCGAAGCGGGCGATGACACGGTGATCGCCGACTTCTACGGCGCGCGTGCCTACCAGACGCTGTGGACCGGGATGCAGGATGCGCCGCGGCGCGAGGCGCTGCTGCAGGCCTTCGATTCGGCCCCCGATCACGGCCTGCCGACGCAACGCTATGACGCCGCCGCCCTGCGCAGCGCCTTTGCGGAGGCCCAGACCGAGGGTGATCTCGGCCGTCTGGAAGTCACCATGACCCGCGCCATGCTGGCCTATGCCCGCGATCTGTCCTCGGGCGCGTTGGAGCCGGGCCGGATCGACGACAGCATCAAGCGCGAGATCAGCCGCCCTGACCCCGCGCTGCTGCTGAGCCAGGCGAGTGCCAATCTGCCGGTCCTTCTGTCGGGCCTCGCCCCGACTGCGCCGGAATATGCCCGCCTGATGGCCGAGAAATTCGCGCTGGAGGCGGTCATTTCGCGTGGCGGCTATGGCAATGTGATCTCGGTCGCCGAGGTGAAACCGGGCGCCAGCGGTGCCGCGGTCACCGAGTTGCGCGACCGTCTGGTCATGCTGGGTTACCTCGACCGCAGCTTCTCGGTCACCTATGACGAGACGATCCAGGCCGCGGTGCAACGCTTCCAGCTCAACAACGGGCTGACGCCCGATGGCGTCGCGGGCAAGCCCACGGTGGCCGAGTTGAACACGCCCGCCGCCGACCGCTTGAAAGCCGTGGTCGTCGCGATGGAGCGGCTGCGCTGGATGGGCAACGCGCCGCGCGGCACGCGTCACATCTGGGTCAACCAGCCCGATTTCACGGTGAAGGTGGTCGATGATGGCGCGGTGACCTTTGAATCCCGCGTGGTGATCGGCAAGACCGGGCATGATTTCCAAAGCCCGGAATTCTCGGACACCATGGAATATATGGTGATCAACCCGACCTGGTCGGTGCCGCGCTCGATCGTGGTCAAGGAATACCTGCCGCAATTCCAGAAGAACCCCGGGGCGCAGCGCCAGTTGCAGCTTCTGGACCGCGCCGGTCGCGTGGTCGACCGCAGCACGGTGGATTTTGCGGCCTATACGCCGGCGAACTTCCCCTTCGCCCTGCGCCAGCCGCCCGAGGACGGCAATGCGCTTGGCAAGGTCAAGTTCATGTTCCCCAACAAGTACAACATCTATCTGCATGATACCCCGTCGAAATCCTTGTTCACCAAGGAAGTCCGGGCCTTCAGCCACGGCTGTATCCGGGTCGGCGCGCCCTTCGACTTTGCCTATGTGCTTCTGGCCCGCCAAAGCGAGGATCCGCAGGCGCTGTTCAAGAAATACCTCTCCGGCGGGCGCGAGGCCGTCTTGAACATCGCTTCGCCGGTGCCGGTCCACCTGGTCTATTTCACCGCCTGGCCGGACGATCAGGGCCGCATCGGCTATCGCCGCGACATCTATGGCCGCGACGGCGAGCTTTACGCCGCGCTGAAAGATGCGGGCGTCAGCTTTGCGGGTGTTGAAACCTGATCTGAACCTGAGCATATGAAGGACTATCCCGCTTTTCGCGGGGTGGTCGGATTTGCGGGCATTCTGCCCGGTTGCGGAGGCGGGGATGGCTCATGAAATCGCAGAAATCGCCCGTGCGATCGGTGCCAGTTTCGAAGGCGATGGCAGCCTTTTGATCCAGGGTGCGGCCGAGCCCGCCTCGGCCTCGGCGCAGGATCTGGCGCTGGCCACCAACCCGAAATATGCCGATGGGCTGAAGCTTGGTCAGGCGCGCGCCGCCTTGCTGTGGCCGGGTGCCGACTGGCAGGCGATGGGGCTGCAGGCTGCGATCTTCGCGCCGCGCGGGCGGCTCGCCATGGCGGGCCTGACCCGGACCCTGGACGCAGGCCCCGCCATTGCGCCCGGAATCCATCCGATGACGGTGATTGATCCTTCGGCCGAAATCGGTGCGGGTGCCGCCATCGCGCCCTTTGTGACCATTGGCGCCGGCGCGAGGATCGGGCCGGGGGCACGGATCGCCGCCCATGTCTCGATTGGCGCGGGGGCGGTGATCGGGGCCGATGCGCTGATCCTGGAAGGCGCGCGGATTGGTGAACGGGTGAAAATCGGCGACCGGGTGATCTGCCAGCCGGGCTGTGTCATCGGCTCGGACGGGTTCTCCTTCGTGACGGCCGAGAAATCGGGGGTTGAAGAGATCCGCTCAACCCTCGGGATTCGTGAGGGTTTTCAGGAACAGCACTGGAACCGCATTCACTCGCTGGGGTCTGTCACCATCGGCGATGATGTCGAGGTCGGCGCCAATTCCTGCATCGACCGCGGCACGATCCGCGACACGGTGGTGGGCTCGCGCACCAAGCTCGATAACCTCGTTCATATCGGTCACAACGTCACGGTGGGCGAGGATTGTCTGCTCTGCGGCATGGTCGGCATCGCGGGCTCGTCGCGGATCGGCAACCGGGTGGTGATGGCCGGGCAATCGGGCTTGGGCGACAACCTGTTCATGGGCGACGACGTGATTGCCGGGGCCGGGACCAAGATCCTGACCAATGCCCCGGCGGGCCGCGTGCTGCTGGGCTATCCGGCGATCAAGATGGAAAACCAGATCGAGATCAACAAGGCCGTCCGCCGTCTGCCGCGCCTCGCCCTGCGGGTGGCGGCGCTGGAGGCGCGGCTTGGCGCCACCGATGCGCCGGGTGACGCGGAATGAACCTGACCCCGCGCGACAGGATCCTCGCCATCCTCGCGGCGCAGGCGCTGCTTTCGCCCGAGGATCTGCGGCTGGACGCGCGGCCCGAGGATCTTGGCCTCGACAGCCTCGGCCTCGTCGAGGCGATTTTCGCGATGGAGGAGGAGTTCGACATCTCGATCCCCTTCAACGCGCAGGACCCGGGGATGAGCAGTTTTGACACCTCCACGCTCGGCGCGGTGGTCACGGCGGTCGAGGCTTTGGTGGCGCGGGCCTGATGGCACGCGTGGTCATCACCGGGGCGGGCACGGTCAATCCTCTGGGGCATGACCGCGCTTCCACCACCGCAGCGATGGCAGAGGGCAAGGTCGCGGTCGGCGCCCTGAACATCCCGCAGCTTGACAGACTTCAGGTGAAGATCGGCGCGCAAGTCACGGATTGGACCGGAGATTTCGACCGGAGCGATCTTGTCTGGATGGACCCTTTCGCCCAATATGCCGTGGCCTCGGCGCGTGAGGCTTTCGCACAGGCAGGCTTCCGGCGCGGCGAGGCTCCGGGCGCTGGCGTGATCCTTGGCAGCGCGGGCGGCGGTTTGCAGACGGTGGATGACAGCTACCGCGCCGTCTATGCCCAAGGCAAAAGCCGCGTGCATCCCTTCACCGTGCCGCGCCTGATGGCGAGTGCGGCGGCCTCGCTGGTGGCGCGCGATCTGGGGCTGACCGGGCCGGGCTTTACCGTGGCCTCGGCCTGTTCATCCTCCAACCACGCAATCGGTCAGGCGTTCCAGATGATCCGCGCCGGGATGCTGCCGGTGATGCTGGCGGGCGGCAGCGATGCGATGCTGTGTTTTGGCGGGCTCAAGGCCTGGGAGGGGCTGCGCGTGCTGTCCGAAACCGCCTGCCGGCCATTCTCGACGGGCCGCGACGGGCTGGTGATGGGCGAGGGTGCCGCCGTCTTCGTGCTGGAGGACCGCGACCACGCCCTGGCGCGCGGCGCCCCGATCCTGGCCGAGATTGCCGGGTTTTCCATGACGACCGAGGCCGCCGACATGGTGCAGCCCAGCACCTCTGCCGCGGTGCATGCGATGGAGGCGGCGTTGCGCGATGCGGCCATGTCTTCCGCTGAGGTCGGCTATATCAACGCCCATGGCACCGGAACGCTCGCCAACGACCGCTGCGAGGCGCAGGCGATTGCGCAGGTTTTTCAACAGGATGTGCTGGTATCTTCCACAAAGTCGCTGCACGGCCATCTGATGGGGGCGGCGGGTGCGGTGGAGCTTCTCGCCTGCCTTCTGGCGCTGCAGGACGGGGTGATTGCGCCGACGGCGGGCTATCTCGGGCCGGATGCCGATTGCCCGGTGAACCTTGTCACCCAAAGAAAAACGGCCGCGGTGGCGGCCGTTCTGTCGAATTCCTTTGCCTTCGGCGGCATGAACGCGGTGCTCGCCCTCAGGAAGGCCTGATCACTTCTTGATCTTGGCCAGCGCGTCCTTGACGGCCTGCGCGCCCGCCGAGAAGCCCTTCAGCGGCACGTTGATCACCACGGTCTTGTCGGGCGAGGCAGCGGGCACCACGGTCATGGTCAGCTGCTTGCCCTTCTTCATCGCGTCGACCTCGGCGGCGGTGAAGCCGACCTTGGCGAGGCAGCCGTTCGAGGTGCAGACGTAGAAGGGGTAGAGCTTGCCCTTGTCGCCATCGACCGCGATGCGGATATTGGCGGTCAGCAGGGTTTCCAGCGGCGCGAGGATATTGGCGCCCATCGCTGCCTGGCCACCGTCGGGCAGGGCGAACATTACGACTTCCGAGATCGGCGCGCCGCTCTCGTCCTTCACCAGCTGGTAGAGCTGGCAGAAATCGGCGCCATCGGCCGATTTGGTGCAGCGCTGTTCCCAGGAGTCGAAGCTTGCGGCCAGATAGACCTGGCCCACGGCGGCCTGAGTCTGGTCGGGCAGGCCATCCGGGATCCCCATCGAAACGCCATCGGTCGCGGCAGGTGCGGCGGCGGCATCCGCCGGGGCGGCGGGCGGCGCGGTGGTCTGGGCGATGGCGGCGGGCGCCATGCCGAGGGTCAGCGCGCACAGACCCAGGCTCAGCGCCAGGTTGGAGGTGTAGCGGGCGAAATTGGCAGTCATATGTATGTCCTTCAACGAGCGATGGCGTCCGGGGCGGGCCCTGATCCGGCCCGCGGTTGACCTGCTTTAACACGGGCGCGCGCCCCGCGTCAGGCCGCAAAACGCAAAATGTGCACCTGCGGCGGAAGCTTGCGCAGGTCCGGGGCGCAAACCCTTGCCTTCAAAAGGAAAAAGGGCCGCGGAACGGCCCTTTTTCTGTCTCTTTTTTTGCTCCCTGTCGGACTGGCCGACTTGATGAACGGACGCTATGTCGGTTTCACATAATCGTCAACAAGGATTTTCACGGGCCCGGGTCAAATTCCCGTGGCGCGAAAAAAGGCCGCACCCGAGGGCGCGGCCAGTCCGACAGGGAGGAAGTATCGGGGCGGCGACAGGTCGCGGGCCCGATCAGATGAGGATGGCACAAGAAGGTTAAGGATGTATTCTCGGCCCGAGCGCCCGCATTTCGAACGGCCGCAGGAGATGTCAGATGAGCGATGCGATGGCGGACAGGATCTTTGTCGGCGGCGGTGGCGAGGGCTATGGGCTGCCGCAAACCCTTTTGCTGAAATACGGCAACCGGCACGGGTTGATCGCAGGGGCCACCGGCACCGGCAAGACGGTGACGCTGCAGATCCTGGCCGAAGGGTTTTCGGCTGCCGGTGTGCCGGTCTTCATGGCCGATGTGAAGGGCGATCTGTCGGGGGTCGGGGCTGCGGGCTCGGCCACGGCCAAGCTGCACGACGCCTTCATGAAGCGGGCGGCGACCATCGGGCTCGACCTGCAATACCGCAGCTTTCCGGTGACCTTCTGGGACATCTGGGGCCAGAACGGCCACCCGATCCGCGCCACTGTGGCCGAGATGGGGCCCTTGCTGCTGGCCCGCATGCTGCAACTGAACGACACGCAGGAGGGGGTGCTCAACGTGGCCTTCCGGCTGGCCGATGAGGAGGCGCTGCCGATCCTCGACCTCAAGGACCTGCAGGCGCTCCTGGTCTTTGTGGCCGATCATGCCGATGAGATTTCAAAGCGTTACGGGCTGGTCGCCGGCACCTCGATCGGCGCGATCCAGCGTCAGCTTCTGGTGCTGGAGAACCAGGGCGCGGTGCAGATGTTCGGCGAGCCGGCGCTGCAGCTCGCCGACCTGATGCGCGTCGATGCCAATGGTGCGGGGATGATCAACGTGCTGTCGGCCGAAAAGCTGATGCTGAACCCGCAGCTTTACGCGACTTTCCTTTTGTGGCTGCTCTCGGAACTGTTCGAGACCCTGCCGGAGGTCGGCGACCCTGACCGCCCGAAGCTGGTCTTCTTCTTCGACGAGGCGCATCTTCTCTTCACCGACGCGCCCAAGGCGCTGATCTCCAAGGTCGAACAGGTGGCGCGGCTGATCCGGTCGAAAGGCGTTGGCGTCTATTTCATCAGCCAGAACCCGGCCGATATTCCCGAGGTGATCCTGGGCCAGCTCGGCAACCGGGTGCAGCATGGCCTGCGCGCCTTCACCCCCAAGGACCAGAAAGACCTTGGCCATGCCGCCGAGACCTACCGCCCCAACCCGCGCTTTGACACCGCCACCGCGATCCGCGAGGTGGGCACGGGGGAGGCTGTGACCTCCTTCCTCGAAGACAAGGGCGTGCCGGGGGTGGTCGAGCGGACCCTGATCCGCCCGCCCTCGACCCAGGTCGGGCCGATTGATCCGGGCCTGCGGGCGCAGATCGTGGGCGCCTCGCCGATGGGGGCCAAGTACAACCAGACCGTAGACCGCGATTCGGCTTATGAGCGGTTGAAGGCACGGGCCGATGCGGCGGCGCGGCAGGCGGAGGGGCAAGCGCCGCAGTCGCCGCAGCCACCGCAGGCGCCGCCGACCAACGGTGACACCTATTCCCATGCCAAGCGCTATGGCGGGCCGGTGGGCACGGGCGGCACCGCCGCCCCGCGCCCGGCCCCGCGCAGCCGGACCGATTCGCTGACCGAGGCCTTTGCGAAAAGCTTCGCCCGCCAGATCGGCACCAAGACCGGCCAGGCCGTGGTGCGCGGGATTCTGGGCGGTTTGTTCGGCAAGTGAGGCGCGGTCTGACTTGGTTGAAGGCAACACTTGTTGTGTTTCTGGCGCTTTCTTCGGCCAGCGCAGAGGATCTCGATCCTTTGTCTGGTGTCGATCAGATTGTCGTCGAGATTGAGGATTGTCTGGATAAGGCCCTGACCGCAACAGATCCGGCTGTCGATGTGATGCCTGCCTACAAGACCTGCGCTGGCCCCGTGTTCAATCACTGCCTCTTCCTGTTCTGGCAGACCTCAGATGTCTGCGATGCCAAGCACCTGCTGGCATGGCGCAAGATTGGGCGCGATATGCTCGCCCGCAACCTGCTTGTGACCGTCAATCACGGGGACGTTGCGGCGCTACCCTACAACTACCTTTCACAGACCATCAGTAACTTTCTGGACGATGAACAATTGTTCGGCAATTTGTGCGGGCTTGCGGCATCGTTTCCCAGTTCCCAGTCAGTCGAAGAGGACGCGTCGCGCAAACGGCGCGACGTCGCCTGCCTCGTGAATAGCGCGATGACGGTAGCTATGTTTCAACATACCGCTCTGCACGCCAGACAGCTATCGCTTTGGAAAACCTGTCAGAAGGCGGGAAGCGCGGATTGTGCCAACCTTCTGACCTTGACGTGGTGATCAGAGCTTCCTGACCTTGATCCGGGTCAGGCGGTTTTCGCGTCGGGTCATCACCTCGAAGCGGAAGCCGTGGAAGCTGAAGGCCTGGCCTTGTGCCGGGATCATTTGTGCTTCGTGGATCACGAGGCCCGCCACGGTATTGGCCTCGTCGTCGGGCAGCGCCCAGTCGGTGGCGCGGTTGAGGTCGCGGATCGTCATCGCGCCATCGACCATCACGCCGCCATCCTCGGTGCGCTTGACGGTATGGGTGGTGTCGACCACGTCGAATTCATCGGTGATCTCGCCCACGATCTCTTCCAGGATGTCTTCCAGCGTGATCAGGCCCTGCAGGGTGCCGTATTCGTCCACCACCAGCGCGAAATGGGTGCGGCGTTTGAGGAACTCGCGCATCTGTTCGTCGAGCGTCGTGGTGTCGGGGATGAAATAGGGCTTCATCGAGACCTTGACGACATCGAGCGATTCCATCGCCTTGGCGTGGCTGTCGTGGATATGGTCGAGGCGCTCGACCTCGCGCAAAAGGTCCTTGGCATGGATGACGCCAAGGATGTTCTCGTCGCTGCCGCGGTAGACCGGCAGGCGGGAGTGCGAAGAGGCGAGAACCCGGCTCACGATCTCTTCGGGGGCCAGATCGGCGTCGATCATCTCGGTCTCGCGCCTATGGCGCATGATCTCGTCCACGGTGCGGTCGGACAGATCCAGCGCGCCAAGCAGGCGGTCGCGGTCCTCTTTCTCCACCGCGCCCTCGGAATGGCCGAGCGAGATGGCGCCGGCGATCTCCTCGCGCAGGGCGAGGATGTGGCGGCCGGGGTCGGCGCGCATGCCGAAGATCCGCAGGATCAGCCCGACAAGGGCGCGCACCGTGGTCACGATCGGGGTGAAGACCTTGATCAGGAAGATGATCGCCGGCCCGACGCGCACGGCGAAGGGCACCGGGATCATGATGGCGACCGTCTTGGGCAGCACCTCGGCAAAGACCAGCACCAGGACCGTCACGATCACCGTGGCCAGTGCCACGCCATTCGACCCGAACAGGTCGGTGAGCAGCGCCGTGGTCAGCGAGGCCGACAGGATATTGGCGACGTTGTTGCCCAGAAGCAGCGCGCCGATCATGCTTTCGCGGTCGTCCGTCACCTTCAGCGCCGCCTTGGCGCCCTTTGACCCCTTGTCGGCCTGCGCCTTCAGCACCCCGCGCGAGGCGGCGGTGAGTGCGGTTTCAGAGCCGGAGAAGAAGGCCGAAAGCAGCAGCAATCCCGTCACCGCCAAAGCGGTCAGCACAAGGGTGGCGTTGGCGGCGATCCAGTCCATTTTATCCTTTGGTCCTTTTGGTGGTGGAGAGCGGATGGTGGTTCATTACCAGATCCTTCAGCTGATCTTCCAACACATGGGTGTAGATTTCGGTGGTCGAGAGGTCGGCATGGCCCAGAAGCGTCTGGATCACGCGCAAATCGGCGCCATTGGACAGAAGATGGGTGGCAAAGGCATGGCGCAGCACATGGGGTGACACCTGGGCAGGGTCGAGCCCGGCTTTCAGCGCCATCTCCTTGACCAGCCCGTGGAATTGCTGCCGCGTCAGATGGCCCCCGGCGCCCGGGCCGGGAAAGAGATGGCGATTGGGCGGCTTGCCTTCCTTGCGGGCGGCGTCTTCCTCGGCATCGCGCAGCTTCAGCCAGGCGGTCAGGCCGGCGCGGGCGGGGGGCGACAGCGGGGCCATCCGCTCCTTGTCGCCCTTGCCTTTGACGAGGATCATCCGCGGGTCGCCCCGCACCGTGGCCATCGGCAATTCGACGAGTTCGGAGACCCGCAGCCCGGTGGCATAAAGCAATTCCATCAGCAGAAGGTTGCGCTGGCGGTCGCGCGGGTTGCGGCCGGTCTCGGCGGCGGCGGAGAGAAGCGCTTTCACATCGGCCTGGCTCAGCGATTTCGGCAGGTGGCGCGAGGCGCCGGGGCCTGCGATGCGGATCGCCGGATTGTCGGCGCGCCAGCCCTCTTCATGGGCAAAGCGGTACAGCTGGCGGATCGCCGAAAGCCTGCGGGCGCGGGTGCTTTGCGACAGGCCCTCGTTGGCGCAGGCGACGAGGTAATCCTCGACATCGCTGCGCGTGGCATCGGCAAGGTGGCGCGGCGCAAGGTGGCTGGCGAAGGCCAGCAGGTCGCGGCCATAGGCCTCTTGCGTGTTGCGCGCGGCATTGTGTTCGGCGGCATGGGCCTGCAGGAAGGTCGAGATCCAGCGCTGGCTGTCTCCGGTTCCCTTGCCCGTTCTTAAGGCGCTACTGTCGTCGTCTTGCGCGGGATCTTCCATCAGCCGCGCCGGTCCAGCAGCAAAAGTTGCAGGGCGGCGCGGCGCGCCACGTCTTCCTGACCGAGCTTATGCAGCACCGAAAGCCCGGCGGTGACGGCGCGCAGATCGCCGGCCTCGCCCTCGTGCATCAGGGGCATGGTCATCAACAGCGCCTCGCCGATGCGGCCCTGGTCGATCAGGGACTGGATGTCTTGCGGGATCTGCGGCGCGGTGTAACTGTCGAGGATGGCGCGCGCCGTGTCGGTCGTGGCTTGCGCCTTATCGGGCGTACCCTGCGCCAGGGCCAGCGCGAAGGCGGCTTCGGGGTCGCTTGCGCTGCGGCCCTTGGTCAGTTTCGCATAATCGGGCGACAGGAGCATGACCGTGCGGGCCACCGATGCGGCCTCACCTGACAGCGTAAGTTTGGCCAAGGCCGGGCCGTAGAGCGTGGCGAAGGGCACCTCAAGCTCGGCCTGTTTCATCAAGGCCCAGGCGGGCGGCAAGGTGCGGGACACCGCCTTGGGGTCCTTGGCGGCGATCGCCTTGTCGACGGCCTGAAAGGCTGCGACCCGGTCCCAGACCCCACCGGAGGCCGCGGGCCTTTGCTGGGTGTAAAGCCCGAGCAGCAGGTTGGGCGCGACCGAGCCGAGGCGGCTGAGGCGTTCGACCGCCTCCAGCTGCGCCTTCCAGCCGGCCTGATCGGAGAGGTCGGCATAGGTGAAGGCCACGGGCAGGCTCGTCTCGGGCAGAGGCTCGCCGATGGCTTCATAGATGCGGAAGATCAGCGGGGTGACCGGCTTTGGCATGATCGGCGTGATGCCCTCCTCGTCGAGCGAGGGGTCCATGAAGCGGGTCAGCAGGGCCGCCTCTTCCGGGCTGACGGTCCCCAGCGCCTTGGAGGTGTCGAGCGTCAGCTCCGCCGTGTCGAAATCGCCCGCGCGCGCGAGGCAGAAGATTCGCGTTGGCAAGGCAGGGGCCAGCCCCGGCGCCTGTTTCAATGCGGTGCAGGCGCGGTCCTCGTCGCCGATCAGCAGGGCCACGTCAAAGAAGCGCCGGAAGATCTCGGGCGAGCGGGCGGCGCCGGCGGTGTCCAGCAAAGCGCGGGCCTGATCGAGCGCCCCCATCTCCATCAGCTTGTCGACCCGGGCCAGAAACAGGCTTTCCCCGGCGGGGATGTCGCTCGGCGCGTCGGCCTCGGCCAGCAGCAAGGTCAGGGTCAGGCCCTGCATCGCCGGCAGATCCTGGGCATTGTCGCGCAACAACAGGGCCTTGATATCCTCGACCTTGGCCATGCC
This sequence comes from Rhodobacter sp. P2_H5, assembly GCF_056403335.1. Taxonomy (NCBI): domain Bacteria; kingdom Pseudomonadati; phylum Pseudomonadota; class Alphaproteobacteria; order Rhodobacterales; genus Rhodobacter; species Rhodobacter sp. P2_H5. The sequence continues at coordinate 149,807 of NZ_JBFUFS010000007.1, forward strand.
CCACAGGTCCTGCGGCAGGCCCGTCACGTTCGGCGGCAGAAGGCCAAGGGCGTCGGTGCTTTCGACGCCAAGGGTCTGGACGGTCACATCCTCGGGGGCGGCGCCCTTCTTGGTCACAGGCGGTTCGACCGGTGCGGGCATTGCCGCCGGGGTCACCAGCGACTGGCTGAGCCAGTCGATCGCCGACAGCGGGGCAGGTTGCTGCACCTCGGCCCGGGCTGTCCTTGCAAAATCGCAGATCACCAGAACGGGCAGCACCAGCACGGCGCCGCGCAGGGCCGCCGTCACGCCACGCGTCACAGGCCCGCGCCGCGGCGTCAGTCCGGAACCACCCCTGGTAAATCGGTCACTCGGCATTCAGTGTCACCGGCACTTTGATTTCGCCCGTCTTCGGCGAAAGGTCTGCGAGATAGGCATAGGCCACCAGGGCGGCAAAGCCCAGAACCGCCAACACCAACACCGCCTTGATCAGTCGTCCCATCAGGATCGCCTTCTATTGCCTGTTCCTGCACCCCGACCGGAGCCCACTTTCGGGGCCTTGATCCGATCCCACATTTATATATGGCATTTGCCGCGACTTCACGCCATTCAGGACACGAAAGTCATCTGCCAGGGCGGCATTATCCTGCCCTTGGCGCATGCGAAAGGGGGGACGGGACGTAACCATGCAGCGCTTGAGGAAAACCGTCGTCCTTGTCGGCATGATGGGGGCGGGAAAAACCGCTGTGGGGACCGCCTTGGCGCGGCTTCTGGGCGTGCCTTTCCTTGATTCGGACGAGGAGATCGTGAAAGCCGCCAAGCAGTCCATCGCCGAGATCTTCGAGCGCGACGGCGAGGCCTTCTTTCGCGCCCGCGAGACCGAGGTGCTGAACCGCCTGCTGCATGGCGTGCCCTGTGTCCTCTCCACCGGCGGGGGCGCCTTTCTGGCGCCGGTCAACCGGGCGCTGATCCATGACAGCGGCGTCTCGGTCTGGTTGCGCGCCGATCTGGAGCTTTTGTGGCAAAGGGTGCGCCACAAGACGACGCGGCCCTTGCTGCGCACCACCAACCCGCGCGAAACCCTGCGCGGGCTTTACGAGGCGCGCCAGCCGGCCTATGCGCAGGCCGATCTGGTGGTGGATTCCGCCGCTGACATTTCGGTCGATGCGATGGCCGAACGGGTGGCCGCGGCGCTGAGCCAGCGCCCCGATGTGCTGGAGATTTGAGAATGACGAATGTGGTGGCGGTGGATCTGGGGACGCGGTCCTATCAGGTGCGGATCGGTCCGGGTCTGATTGGGCGGCTCGGGGCCGAGATCGCGCCGTTCTTACGCCGTAAGAGGGTGGCGATCGTCACCGACGAAACCGTGGCCGCGCTGCATCTGCCCGCCGTGATGGCCGCGCTGGCGGCCGAGGGCATCACCGCGACCTCTCTGGCGCTGCCGCCGGGTGAGGCGACCAAGGGCTGGCCGGAGTTCACCCGCACCGTCGAATGGCTGCTGGCCGAAAAGATCGAGCGGCGTGATATTGTCGTGGCCCTCGGCGGCGGCGTGGTGGGTGACCTTGTGGGCTTTGCCTGCGCGGTGCTGCGGCGGGGCGTGGGCTTCGTGCAGGTGCCGACGACGCTGCTGTCACAGGTCGACAGTTCGGTCGGCGGCAAGACCGGGATCAACTCGACCCATGGCAAGAACCTGATCGGGGCCTTTCACCAGCCGGTTCTGGTGCTGGCCGATACCGATGTGCTGAACACCCTGCCGCAGCGCGACCTTCTGGCCGGCTATGGCGAGGTGGTGAAATACGGGCTGCTGGGCGACGCCGCCTTCTTTGACTATCTGGAGGCCGAGGGCCCGGCCCTGGCGCGCTATGACGCCGGGGTGATCCTGAAGGCCGTTTCGCGCTCGGTCGAGATGAAGGCGCGTATCGTGGAACGCGATGAGACGGAAGAGGGCGAGCGCGCCCTGTTGAACCTCGGCCATACCTTCTGCCATGCGCTGGAAAAGGCCACCGGCTATTCCGACCGGCTTTTGCATGGCGAGGGGGTGGCGATCGGCTGCGCCTTGGCATTTGAGCTGAGCCAGCGGATGGGCCTGTGTTCGCAGGAGGCGCCAAGCCGGGTGCGGGCGCATCTCAAAGCCATGGGAATGAAGACCGACCTCTCCGACATTCCGGGCGAATTGCCGGGGGCCGAGGCTTTGGTGGCCCTGATGGGGCAGGACAAGAAGGTGGTGGACGGCAAGCTGCGCTTCATCCTCGCCCGCGGGATTGGCGAGGCTTTCGTGGCCGAAGACGTGCCGCCAGCCCTCGTCACCAACCTGTTGCAGGACGCTTTGCGGCGGACCTAGGTCACTCCCACTCGCGCAGATCGCCGCCGTTCAGGTGGTAGAGGCCGGCCCGCGCCAGACCGACCGGCAGGACCAGAACCAGGCAGGACCAAGCGATGGCATGGGCCAGCACGGGCCGGGCCAGATGCGACGCCCGGGCCAGAAGCCTGCGGCCAAGGGTCGGGCGGGGCGGGACGATCAGTTCGTCCACGGAACGGGCGGCGGGGGGGATCGGCGCGGGGGCTTCGGCTTCGGCGGGAAGGTCCGGCACGGCATGGATCAGCGCGCGGATTGCGGCCAAAGCAGGCTCGCCCTGATCGGTGCGCGCGACGCTGGGGTTGTCGGCCGCCAGGCTTAACGGCACGAGCGGGGTTGGCTCCACGCGCAAAGACCTGACGGGCAAGGGTGGGTTGGGCAAGGGTTGGGCGGGCACGGGTCGGGCGGGCCGGTGGATCAGGTCGGGATAGGCCAGCGGCTCGGGCGGGGTCGGGTCCGGCATCAGGATCTTGCCCGCCTCCGCCACCCGGGCGGCGAGTGCGCAAACCCCGGCGCCGACCTGAAGCCGCGAGGGCACGAAGCGCTCGGCACGCCCCATCCAGCCGGTTGCCGGGCTATAGCGCCCCGACGCCACGGTTGCGCCAAACCCGGCCAAACGGATGCTCGCCCGCCCCAGCCTGGGTGCGAGGCTGCGCCGTGCGATCTCGGTTCCGACCATGGCCCAGGCCCTGACATGGAACTTCGGCTGCTGCCGCCCGTCGACCCAGATCGGGGGGCGATCGGGGACGGGGTCCTTCAATGACGGACGTTCCATGACAAGCTCCGCAACACAAACATCGTAATCAATGACCCAAAGTCTGGCGATGATTCTGGCAATTTGGTGGTTTTGGTGGGGCCAAAGCGTGGTGTTGCACACGTTGGGGTTGATTGTTTCCCGGTTCGGGCTAGGAGATGGGCAAAGTGATCGGGTGGGTTGTAGCAGGGCTGTTTTCGGACATAACCTTGCGCGGAACCGGAGGGGGGCTGCGGATGCGACAGGGTTTTTGGCGTCACGGACTGCCGTTTCTCCTCCCGCTGGCGCTGGCCGCGCTGCCGGTGCTGGCCGAACCCGCGCCGCCCCGGATGATCCCGGATGACGAGGCTGCGGCGTGGCGCGCGGTGGGGCCCTTGCATGTCGCGGGCAACCGGTCCTGCACGGCCAGCCTGATCTCGGATCACGAGGCGATCACCGCGGCGCATTGCCTGTTTCACCCGATCACCCATCACCGCGCCGACCCGTCCGACATCAAATTCGTGCTGGGCCAGCGCCGCGACAGCTATGCCGCGCTGCGCGGGGTGGTGCGGACCGCGGTTCTGCCGGGCTATGTCTATATCGGGCAGAAGGTCGGGCTGGAGCAGGTCGCCAGCGACATCGCCCTTCTGGAACTGGATCAACCGGTTACGCCCGACGAGGCGCAGCCCTTGCAGGTGGTGGAATGGCCCTTGCCGGGGGCGCAGAACGCTTTGGTCAGTGTCCTCGGCTATGGCCAGGACCGGCCCTATATGGTCACGATGCGGTCGGGGTGCAGGGTGACCGCGACGGCGGGGCATGTCGGCCAGATCGACTGCCCGCTGGTGCCGGGCCTGTCGGGCGCGCCGGTTCTGCTGGGGGCAGGCAAGACGCCGCAACTGCTGGCGGTGGTCTCGGCCACGGTCGGCACCAGGGTCAACCCCAATGCCAGCCTGATCCTCTCCATCGCCCCGCATCTGGCCGAATTGCGCGCGCTTCTGAAGTAAGGCGCGGGCCAAAGGAAAAGGCCGCCAAAGGAAAAGGGGCGCCCGGAGGCGCCCCTTTGAATCCCATGCCGATCAGGATCAGCAGGAATAGTACATCGCGTATTCCACCGGGTGCGGCGTGTGTTCGAAGGCGTAAACCTCTTCCCACTTCAGCGCCATGTAGGCTTCCAGCTGGCTGCGCTCGAACACGCCGCCGGCGAGGAGGAAGTCCATGTCCTTCTCCAGCTCGTCCAGGGCTTCGCGCAGCGAACCACAGACGGTCGGGATGGTCGCCAGTTCTTCCGGCGGCAGATCGTAAAGGTCCTTGTCCGAAGCCGGACCCGGGTCGATCTTGTTCTTGATCCCGTCCAGACCGGCCATCATCAGGGCGGCGAAGGCCAGATAGGGGTTGGCCGACGGATCGGGGAAGCGGGCTTCGACGCGCTTGGCTTTCGGCGACTCGGTCCACGGAATACGGACGCAACCCGAGCGGTTGCGGGCCGAATAGGCACGCAGAACCGGGGCTTCGAAGCCGGGGATCAGGCGCTTGTACGAGTTGGTCGAGGGGTTGGTGATCGCGTTCAGCGCTTTCGCGTGGATCAGGATCCCGCCGATGAACCACAGGGCTTCCTGGCTCAGGTCGGCATACTTGTCGCCGGCGAAGAGCGGCTTGCCGTCTTTCCAGATCGACATGTTGACGTGCATCCCCGAGCCGTTGTCGCCCTTCATGGGCTTGGGCATGAAGGTCACGGTCTTGCCATAGGCGGCAGCCACGTTGTGGATGACGTATTTGTACTTCTGGATGTTGTCGGCCTGTTCGACCAGACCACCGAAGATCATGCCGAGCTCGTGCTGTGCGGTGGCCACTTCGTGGTGGTGCTTGTCCACCTTGATGCCCATGCGCTTCATGGTCGACAGCATTTCCGACCGCAGGTCCTGGCTGGCATCGACCGGGTTCACCGGGAAATAGCCGCCCTTGAACGGGGCGCGGTGGGCCAGGTTGCCGCCTTCGAAGGCCGCGTCGGTGTTCCAGGCCGCATCTTCCGAGTCGATCTGGTAGGAGACCTTGTTCGGCGCGATCTGATAACGGACGTCGTCGAAGATGAAGAATTCAGCTTCCGGCCCGAAATAGGCGACATCGCCCACGCCCGAGGACTTCAGGTAAGCTTCCGCCTTCAGCGCGATCTGGCGCGGGCAGCGATCGTAGGGCTCGTTGGTGTCGGGCTCGACCACGTTGCAATGCACGCAGAGCGTCTTTTCGGCGTAGAAGGGGTCCATGTAGACCGAGGCCGCATCGGGCATCAGCTTCATGTCCGACTCGTCGATCGACTTCCAGCCAGCGATGGAGGAGCCGTCGAACATGAAGCCTTCTTCGAAGAAGTCCTCATCCACGAGGTCAGCCACCAGCGTCACGTGCTGCAGCTTGCCCTTGGGGTCGGTAAAGCGGATGTCGACGTATTCGACGTCTTCGTCCTTGATCAGTTTCAGAGCATCGCTAACTGCGCTCATCATGCTGCCTTTCGGGTTGGGGTTACTGTTCGTTCGTCTTGGCGCGCCTGGGCTCCGCGATCCGGGTTTTCCCTTTGGAATGTCCCGGTTACGGCAAGCGCCTGAGGCACCCGAAGGGCACCCCAGCAGCGGATGGCATCAAATCGCGTCGTCGCCAGATTCGCCAGTGCGAATGCGGATGGCTTGTTCGACGGAAGAGACAAAAATCTTGCCGTCGCCGATCTTGTCGGTGCGGGCGGCCGAGATGATCGCCGCGATGGCGGGTTCGACCATGTCGTCCGAGAGGATGACTTCGATCTTCACCTTGGGCAGGAAATCCACCACATATTCGGCGCCGCGATAAAGCTCGGTGTGACCCTTCTGGCGGCCAAAACCCTTCACTTCGGTCACGGAAAGACCCTGGATGCCTGCTTCCTGCAGGGCCTCTTTGACTTCATCCAGCTTGAAGGGCTTGATGATGGCCTCGATCTTCTTCATGCGACTCCCCCGGGGCGTAGTGTAATCGGCGTTTTTCGTCTTTGATCGTCTGACCACTTCCGCGGCGCGGGAACAATTGACTAGACTGTGGCGCCGGGGCCGCGGCGCGGGATTCCGCCTTGAGCGCCTATAAATTGCGCGATGCGCGTAAAAAATGATCTGTTTGAAAAAAGGCAACCCGATGACCGAACTCCTGACCGCCGCCCAGATGCGGGCCATCGAGGCCGCCGCCATCGCGAGCGGCGAAGTGACCGGGCTGGAGTTGATGGAGCGCGCCGGGCTGGGCGTGGTCGAAGCGGTGTTCGAGGAATGGCCGGAGCTGCGCGCAGGCTCCTTCCGCGCCGTGGTTCTGTGCGGTCCGGGCAACAACGGCGGCGACGGCTTTGTGGTGGCGCGGCTGTTGAAGGAGTGGGGTTGGGAGGTGCACGTTTTCCTCTACGGCGACGCCACAAAATTGCCACCCGATGCGCGGGTGAATTATGAGCGGTGGGTGGGGATGGGGGAGGTGCGGGATGCCATGCCCGGCGGCAATTTCGAAGTGATCGTCGATGCCCTGTTTGGAATAGGTCTGACCCGTTCCATTTCCGATGGTCTCGTGGCGGCAGTTGATGGCCTGGTGGAACGGACGTTACTTTCAAGCCCCAATTCTAAGACCAAGATTGTGTCGATCGACATTGTATCGGGCTTTTGCGCTGATAGCGGGCGCAGGCTTGGTAAGGCTGCACCATACTTTGCGCACCTGACAGTCACCTTTCACCGAGCAAAACTGGGCCACTATTTGGGTCAATATATCGACGCACCTTGGGCGTTGCGCTGCGTAGATATTGGTTTGGGCGACACAGAGGGCACTACGCGACTTACATCTGTGCTTGGTGGGAGGTTGCGAAAACGCAATGGCCACAAGTTTGGCTTTGGCCACGCCCTCATTCTCTCCGGCTCGCCCGGCCACACCGGCGCTGCCCGGATGACCGCCCGAGGCGCTCTCAGGATCGGTGCGGGTCTGGTGACTGTCGCCTGCGCGCCCGAGACCTTGGCGGAAAATGCAGCTCAACTGACCGCGATCATGCTGAAAACCGTGGCGGATGGGGCAGGGCTGGCGGAGATCCTGACCGACACGCGGATCAACGCGCTCTGCCTCGGTCCGGGGCTTGGGCTGGACGCCCATTCCGCCGATCTGGTGGCGGCGGCGCTTGCGGCGGTGGGTGAGGATCGCGCAGCCCCCCGCAGACTGGTGCTTGATGCCGATGCGCTGACCCTGATCTCTCGCGATCCGGCCCTGTTTGCGGCCCTTCATCCCGGTTGCGTCCTCACCCCGCATGGTGGCGAGTTCGCCCGGCTTTTCCCCGACATTGCCGCCAAACTCGCCGAACCGGCGACCAGGGGCCCGGCCTATTCCAAGGTCGATGCAACGCGCGAGGCTGCCGCCCGTGCCAATTGCACCGTGCTGTTCAAGGGGCCTGACACGGTGATCGCCTCGCCCGACGGCACCTGCGCCGTCAACTCCGCCGTCTATGACCGCGCGGCGCCCTGGCTCGCCACGGCGGGATCGGGAGACGTTCTGGCCGGCTTCATCACCGGCCTCCTCGCCCGCGGCTTTGCCCCGCAACAGGCGGCCGAGACGGCGGCCTGGCTCCATGTCGAATGCGCAAGATCCTTCGGCCCCGGTCTCATCGCCGAAGACCTGCCCGAGGAACTGCCAAAGGTATTCAGGGCGCTGGGGCTCTAGAAACCCCGCGCCTCTTCATTCAGACAAAAATATCCCAGGAGTACGCAGCGGTTTGGTGCGCAGCACCGATGAAACCGCGAAGTGGGGGGTGTGAAACCCCCGCTCTTTTTATACTTCAGGCCCGGACGGCCACGCCTGCGCAGGCCAGCTCCAGCCCGCCGGCATAGATCACGGCGGGGTCTTCGAAGAGGAGGGTATAGATGCGGGCCTCGTCCAGGGTTTCGGCGCGGATATAGTCGCCATCGACCAGGCGCTGCGCGGGGACAACCGCCTGGGCGGCGCCATAAAGCGCCTTGGCGCGCCAGTCGCGCAGAAGGATGCCCTGCGCGGCGCAGACCGTGACATTGTCCTGCGGCTTGCCGACGCCCAGCGTGTCATGGGCGATGCGGACCATGCGGGCGTGGCGCATCACGGTGACCTCGACCCTGGCGATCCTGCGGGCGCCCGAACGGGTCAGCACGCGGTCGCCCGGCTCCAGATAATCGACCGGAAGCGCACCTTCCAGCGTCATGACCGTGGTGCCGGCGAGCATGCCCTGCACCTCCTGGTCGGCCGCGCCGCTTGCCTGTTGAGCCGCTGCGACTTTTGTCGTTCCCATGGCCGGTTCTCCTGCATTGTCCTGCCTCATCTTTTTTGATCACGAATATGGCAAGATTCGGTTACGGGCGAGCTATTTCAGGGACAATTGTCGCTATTGGCCCGACTATTCCGGTAAATCCGGTAAACTGTTGCAAATTATCCCGATTTTCGAGCCAGCCGCCGCGCCGGGACCACGTCGACCGGCCCTTGCGCGCAGGTGCAAGCGTCAATGGTCCGGGGCTGTCACCTTGTGTTATATTTTCCGCTCGCATCCCGGCGCGGCCTTTGTTAGAAGGGCGCGGATTTTGCCAGGGACGGCCCGGCCTCTTTCACAGGGGGCGGGGCGCATTTGGTTGAATGCGGGTGTGGCGAAACTGGCAGACGCACCAGATTTAGGTTCTGGCGCCGCGAGGCGTGGGGGTTCAAGTCCCTTCACCCGCACCAGATTGGGATGAGAAGGACGAGAGAATGCAGGTCACCGAGACCCTTAAAGACGGCTTGAAGCGCGGCTATACCATCACCGTGACGGCGGCCGAACTTGACGCCAAGGTCAACGAAAAGCTGATCGAGGCGCAGCCCGACGTGGAAATCAAGGGTTTCCGCAAGGGCAAAGTGCCGATGGCGATCCTGAAAAAGCAATTCGGCCAGCGGATCCTGGGCGATGCGATGCAAGAGGCGATCGACGCCGCGATGAAGGACCACTTCGAGGCCTCGGGCGACCGCCCGGCCTTGCAGCCCGAAGTCAAGATGGTCGGCGGCGAGACCTGGGCCGAGGGCCAGGACGTCGTGGTCGAGATGAGCTACGAAGCCCTGCCGCCGATCCCGGATGTCGATGCTTCCGCGATCACGCTGGACCGTCTGACCGTCAAGGCCGATGACGCCGCTGTGGACGAGGCGCTGACCAACCTCGCTGCCTCCTCGCAAACCTTCGAGGACCGCAAGAAGGGCTCCAAGGCCAAGGACGGCGATCAGGTCACGATCGACTTCAAAGGCTCGGTCGACGGCGTAGCCTTCGATGGCGGCGCTGGCGAGGATTACCCGCTGGTTCTGGGCTCCAACTCCTTCATTCCGGGGTTCGAGGCTCAGTTGGTCGGTGCGGCGGCTGGCGATGATGTCACCGTCAACGTGACCTTCCCGGAAGCTTACGGCGCGGCGCATCTGGCCGGCAAGGCTGCGGTCTTTGAATGCAAGGTGAAAGCCGTCAAGAAGCCGGTTCCGGCCGAGCTGAACGACGAGCTGGCCAAGAAATACGGCGCCGAGGATCTGGCCGCACTGAAGGCCCAGATCGCCGAGCGTCTGGAGGCCGAATACAAGGGCGCCGCCCGCGCCGTGATGAAGCGCGCGCTGCTGGATCAGCTGGACGCGCTGGTCAAGTTCGACCTGCCGGCTTCGCTGGTCGATGCCGAGGCGGGCCAGATTGCCCACCAGCTGTGGCACGAAGAGAACCCGCATGACCATGGCCACAACCATGACGCCATCGAGACGACCGAAGAGCACAAGGTGCTGGCCGAGCGTCGCGTCCGTCTGGGCCTCCTGCTCGCCGAAGTTGGCCGCAAGGCCGAGGTGAGCGTCACCGACCAGGAGATGACGCAAGCCGTGCTGAACGCCGCCCGTCAATACCCGGGCCAGGAGCGCGCCTACTTCGAGTTCGTCCAGAAGAACCAGCAAGTCCAGCAACAGCTGCGCGCGCCGATCTTCGAAGACAAGGTCGTCGACCACATCGTGGCTGGCGCCAAAGTGACCGAGAAAGAGATCTCGAAGGACGACCTGCAGAAGCTGGTCGAAGCTTTGGACGAGATGTAAGTCTCGATTTTTCGACGAAAAATCGGGGGCCGCGTCCGTGTGACGCGGCCCTTTTTTCTTTGTGGGCCTCAGCTTGCGGCGGGACGGGGCGGGGCATCGGCCACCCCCTCGGCGCGCAGGACATAGACCCCGGCGGCGATGATGATGGCGATGCCGAGCCAGCCGAGCCCATCGGGTAGTTGCCCCCAGAACATCCAGCCCCAGAGGATGCCCCAGAAGGCGAAGGAAAACTCGAAAGGCGCCACGACCGAGGACATGCCGCTGCGATAGGCTTGCGTCAGCAGGGTGAGGCCGACGGCGGCGATGCCGCCACAAGCGCTCATCAAGGCGGCGTCGGTCGGGGTGGGCCAGGCCCAGCCGCGGGTCAGGAAGGCGAGGCTCGGGTGGACCGCCGCGCTATGGGCGCCGCTGCCGTAAATGGCGGACAGGGCCAGCCCGCAGAGCAGAAAGGCATTGTTGCCCCAAAAGGCCATCGCCGCCGCGCTGTCCTTGCTGCCCATGGTCCGCGCCATGATCATCGACAGCGCATAGGCCAGGCCGCAGAAGATCGGCAACAGCGCCGCCCAATCAAACAGCGCGCCGCCCGGCCGCACCATGATCACCACGCCGACAAAGCCCAGCCCCACCGCCGCCCAGCGTTTGATCGAGACATGCTCGCCTAGCATCAGGACCGACAGGATCACGATGATCAGGGGTGCCGTGAAATAGAGCGCCACGGTGGTGGCCATCGGCAGGGCGGCCAGCGCCAGGTAATAGGCGGTATAGGCCAGAAAGTTCAGAACCCCGCGCGCCAGCATCAGGGGCCAGCCCTTGCTGACCAAAGTGCCAAAACCGCCGTCGAAGGCCCGGGTGATCGCCAGCATGAAGGGAACCGCGGTCAGGCTGCGGATCACCATCGCCTCGGACAGGGGATAGCGGTCCGACAGCAGTTTCAGGATCAGGTCCTGCACGGAGAACACCGCGATCCCGGCGCAAAGGCACAGGATGGCGGCAAGGTTGGATCGGTGTTTCATGGCCCGAGATTAGGGTCCGGCCCGAGGCCCGGCTGATCCCTTTCCGACGCGGTGTGTCGGGCTCAGAGGATGAAGAAATCGGCTGTGGTCAGAACCACATGCCCGGTGAAATCGATGATCGCCAGCGGCGCGAAAGCGTTGCCGGCGCCGTCCAGATCAAAGCTAAGATGCGTGGTGTTGGTGGCGGCATCATAGGTCTGGACGAACTGCGGCTTGCGACCCGTGGCCAGATCGGTGGCCAGCATCGCGGTGGTGATGGCGCCAGGCGTCAGGGGGATGGAATAGATCTCATGAAAGATCAGCCGATCCACCCCGCTTTCAAAGTCGGTGATGGTGGAGGTCTGCTGATCATTCCAGATCGGTGCCACGGAAGGGAAGATGAACTGATCCGCCCCGGCGCCGCCAGTCAGGCTGGCGCCGCAATAGCCCAAGGTCAGACTGTCGTCGCCGTCGCCGCCGTCCAGCACGTCGGTGTCGAAGTCGATCGTGGAAAGCACGGTGGAAAGCCGGTCATTGCCCGCGCCGCCATAGAGGGAGTCGCTGCCATGACCGCCCTCAAGCACATCATCGCCGACGCCGCCGTCCAGGCTGCTGCTGCCCAGGCTGATCAGATGGTCGTTGCCATTGCCCCCCAGCAGGCGGTCGCCCGACTTGCCCTGCAACAGATCATCGCCGCCGCCGCCGATCAGCACTGCGCCGCCGCCGCCGTAAAGCGTATCCGCCCCGGCATCGCCCCAGAGCGTCGCATGCGCGCCACCTTGCAGGATGTCGTTGCCCGCACCGCCATAAAGCGAGTCCGCCCCGGCGCCGGCGATCAGGCTGTCGTTCCCCGCGCCGCCGAACAGACCGTCCTTGCCGTCGCTGCCGCTCAGCGTGTCATTCCCGGCGCCGCCATAGATCGTGTCATCGCCAGCGCCCCATTTGAACAGGTCATTGCCGGCGCCGAACTCGACATAGGCGTCGTGGGTCGGCGCCTCGATGATGAAATTCTCGAAGCCTTTCAGGACCGAGCCAAAGCCGTCGCTGGCATCCCCGGTCACCGGATCGACGGTGAAATGCAGGGCGCCGAGGCCGGTCTTGAGGTTGCGCCAGAACAGACCCAACGTGTCATCGCCCGCGCCGCCATAGAGGTGATTGACCTGACCCGGCAGATAGCTGACCTGGTCATCGCCCGCCCCGGCAAAAACCGCGTTGCGCCCGGCTCCGACGTCGATGTTGTCGGCGAAGCGCCCGGCATGGACCACGTCGCGCTCGGCCCCGAAGGCGAGATCCAGGCATTCAAAGCTGGTGAAGCTGGCGGTATGGCCGGTCACGGGATCGGTGAAAAGCATGTTTGGCGCAAGGTCAAAGCGGATCGGTCCGGTTCCGGGTTTCACATAACCGAAGACCAGCCTGTCGAGCCCCGAGCCGCCGCGCACCACGACATCGGAGATGCCGCTGAATTCGGCCATAACCTTGTCATTGCCGGTGCCGCCATAGGCCGCGCGCAGATGCGTGCTGCCGTGTTCTGCCAGATACAGGTAGTCATCGCCGCTGTCGCCATAAAGCGCGATGTCACTGGCGTTGAACACGCTGTCGATCAGCATGTCGTTGCCCTCCCCGCCGTACAGCAGGTTCAGGCTGCCGTCGCTGGCCAGCACCGTGTCATTGCCGGCGTGGAGCGTGTCATCGCCCGCGCCGCCATAAAGCAGATCGCTGCCCCCCATGCCGAAGATCCGGTCATTGCCCTCCAGACCGTAGATCGTGTCGGCCTCATCGCCGCCGGTGATGATATTGTTGTTCGCGTCGCCGTTCAAAATGGCCATGACCTGCCCAAACTCGTTACAGAATGCGCGCGCAAGTTGTGAGGCATTTGTGGCAGATTTTAGGCCTCCGTCGCCGACGGAGGCCCAGATCCGCGCGATTCCCTACAGGATGAAGATATCTGCGGCGTTAATCGCCTTATCGCCGTCGAACAGGGCGAAGAGATGGGCGCCACCGGCATCGGCGCCGTTGTCGTCCCAGGTGAGCGCGGTCGTATCGCTGCCCGCGTCGTAATGCCGGACGAATTGCGCGGCGCTGCCCTGCGCCAGATCCTCGCTGAAAAGCGCGGCATCCAGCTTCCCGGTCGCGGGGGCATTGGTCAGATAGGCGCTGGTGAAGCGCAGCTGATCCTCGCCCGCGTGGAAATCGGTGATCGTGGCCGGGCCACCGTCTTGCTGGGCAAAGATGAAGCGGTCGCGGCCCGCGCCGCCGGTGGCGGTGTCCAGTCCCTCGGTCATCCGGATGCGGTCATTGCCCGCGCCGCCGAACAGCAGGTCATCGCCATCCCCGCCGCCGACAAAATCCGCGCCATCGCCGCCGTAAAGCGTGTCATTGCCCGCGCCGCCAAAGAGCTGGTCATTGCCCACCTCGCCCAGCAGCGAATCCGCGCCGCCCTGACCGCTCAGCCAATCGGCGCCGTCAAAGCCAGCGGAGGTGTCCGAGCCGCCGCCACCAAAGAAGCTGTCATCCCCGGCACCAAGACCGACCACATCCGCCAGCCGGCCGCCATAGGCGATAAAGGTTTCAAACCCGGTCAGAACCGAAAGCTGGCCGTCGTCGATCGAGCCGTCGCCGCGGTCATAGATGAAGTAAAGGCTGGCATCGCCGCCGCTGACCGTCAGCACGTCATTGCCGTCGCCGCCATCCAGGGTCGAGGCGCCACGGGTGATATAGGTCACCGTGTCGTCGCCGCCCATCGCCATGACCAGATTGGCACCGCTGCCGACCCGGATGTCGTCATTCAGCGCGCCGCCGTGAATCTCGTCATCCCCCGCGTTGGTCAGGACCATCAACCTCTCGATCCCCTCATAGGTCACGTAAGAGAAGTTCCCGTGGCCATCCAGCGTCTGGGTGCCGAGGTCGACAAACAGCGGGGAGTTGTCGAGGGTGGCAAGAAAGAGCGTGTCGATGCCATCGCCGCCGTAAACCTTGCCGCCACCGCCGCCGAACAGGACGAAGGTGTCGTCATCCGCGCCGCCATAGGCGGTGCTTTCTCCGGCATAGTTGATGTCATTGACCATGAGGTAGTCGTTGCCCGTGCCGCCGAACATCTGGTCGCTGTCGCCGCCCGAGATCAGCCGGTCGTTGCCGCCCTCGCCGAACAGAAGGTCATTGCCGAACTGCCCCTCCAGGCTGTCATCGCCGGCGCCGCCATAGAGGGTATCGATGCCGCCATAGCCATAAAGCGTGTCATTGCCGCCATAGGCGGTGATCAGGTCATCGCCCTGGGTGCCGTTCAGGACTTCGGGGTCGGGGGTGCCGGGGATCACGGTCATCTTATCCACTCCATCAAATCCATGCCCTGAAGGCCGCAATCGCCGCGTCTAAAACCCTAACACAATCAGACGCTTAAGCCGTTCATTCCGGGCTGTTTCCGCCAAGATATCGAAAAATTACCTCAAAAAGCTAACAGAACTGTCCCGGTGGCGCAATTCTTCTGGCCGCTCTGTCCGCCGGCCTTCGGCGTAACGAAAAACCGCGCGAGGTTGCCCTCGCGCGGTTCATGTCCCGGATGGGAGAAGTGCTTAGCGCTCGTCGCGCGGGTCGAAGTCGTTGGCAGCGCCGATTTCGTCGAAGAGCTCGGCGATCTCGAATTCTGCAGCGGCTTCGGCTTCGGCGGCCAGTTCCTGGATCGATTTGCCGGCAGCTTGCAGCTGGGCTTCTTCGACCGAACGGGCGACGTTCAGCTTGACCTTGACCACGACTTCCGGGTGCAGCGTGACGCTGACCGTGTGCATGCCGAGATCCTTGATCGGACGGTCGAGAACGACCTGACCACGGTTCACGGTGAAGCCTGCGTCGGTGGCAGCTTCGGCGGCGTCACGGGTGGTGACCGAACCGTAGAGCGCGCCCGCGTCCGAAGCGGAGCGGATCACGGTGAAGATCTGGCCGTCGAGCTTTTCGCCCACGGCTTCGGCTTCTTTCTTGGTCTCGAGGTTGTGCACTTCGAGCTGGGCTTTCTTTGCTTCGAACGATTTCACGTTCGCGGCCGAGGCGCGCAGGGCCTTGCCTTGCGGCAGCAGGTAGTTGCGGGCGTAACCGTCCTTGACGGTGACGACTTCGCCCATCTGACCCAGTTTGGCGACGCGTTGCAGGAGGATGAGTTGCATGTCTATCTCCTCACTTCACGGCATAGGGCAGGAGGGCAAGGAAGCGGGCGCGCTTGATGGCCGTGGCCAGTTCGCGTTGCTTCTTGGCCGAGACAGCGGTGATCCGCGAGGGGACAATCTTGCCACGCTCGGAGATGTAACGCTGCAGCAGGCGCGTGTCTTTGTAGTCGATGGCCGGAGCATTGTCGCCCGAGAAGGGGCAGACCTTGCGGCGGCGGAAGAAGGGCTTGTTCGCCATGATTTACTGTCCTTGTCCGATGCCTGAGATCAACGACGCGGGGCGGAGGAGCGGTCACCGCCCCGATCGCCACCAAAGCCGCCCGAACGCTCGCGGTCGCCGCCGAAGCTGCTGCCGCCCGAACGCTCACGGTCGCCGCCGAACGAACGCTCACGACGCTCGCCGCCACCGAAACCACCCTCGGGGCGGTCGCCGCGCTCACGCTCGTCACGCTTTTGCATCTGGACCGAGGGGCCCTCGACATGGGCGTCGACCTTGATGGTCAGGACGCGCATCACGTCGTCATGCAGGCGCATCAGGCGTTCCATTTCCAGAATCGCTGCCGGGGGGGCATCCGATTTCAGGAAGGCGTAGTGGCCCTTGCGGTTCTTGTTGATCTTGTAGGCCATCGTCTTGACGCCCCAGTATTCGCGTTCGGTGATCGACCCACCGTTATCCGCGACGACCGTGGCGAAGTGCTCGATCAGCCCTTCGGCCTGCGCGGAGGACAAGTCCTGGCGCGAAATGAAGACATGCTCGTAAAGCGGCATGTAAGCTCCGATTTTCAGGGCGCATTTCATAGGACGGGCAAACACTTTCCGCGGCCCGTCCACGAGAGGCTGCGCCGGTTCATGGGATTGCGGAAAGATGGGGGTCTTTAGACGGGAATGGCCCGGGATGCAAGGAAGAGATTCCGGAGGGCGCGCGGCGGCCCCGGCTGGGAGGGCTGGCTGCCCTCCCAGACCCTCCCGCGAGTATTTCTTCAGAGGGCAAGGGGAAGAGCGGACTGGGAAAAAGCAGGGGAAGGTCCTGCTATCTGGCGGAGTTGGGCAGGCCGAAGACGGTGTCGAAGGCGAGGGTGAAGGCCCAGGCGTAGATCAGGAAGACGACGATGAGGATCGCCTCGTAGCGCAGTGCCTCCATGATCGTGGCGTCGAGCCACCAGGCGGTGGCGGGCAGGAGGATCAGGAGGAGGCCGCCTTCGAAGAGGCAGGCATGCGCCACGCGGCGCAGGGGCGGGCGGCCTCTGACGGGTTGGCGGGTCTCCCAGGCCTCGAAGGCGGTGTTGAAGGCGAGGGACCAGAGCATGGCGAGGCCGGCGCTGAAGGCGGCGAGGGAGAGGGATTTGGCGCCGCCGGCGTCGGACATCAGGGTGAGTGCCAGGCCGGCGAGGAGGATGCCTCCGGCTTCGAAGGTGACGGCATAGATGATCTTTCTGACGCCCGGACGCATGGATTCCCCCGTTTGGCGGCAGAATGCACGGGCGGGCGTTGCGCGCAAGGGCCGCCTTGGGGTAAGCCTGCCGCCAAACAACGGAGGGCCAGATGAGCCGCGCATATGTGTTTCCCGGGCAGGGCGCCCAGACCATCGGAATGGGCAAGGCGCTGGCCGAGGCCTATCCTGCCGCCAAGGCCGTCTTTGACGAGGTGGATGCGGCGCTTGGCGAAAAGCTTTCGGCGCTGATCTGGGAAGGCGATGCGGCCACATTGACGCTGACGGCCAATGCGCAGCCAGCGCTGATGGCGACCTCGATTGCCGCCTTGCGCGCTCTGGAGGCCGAGGGGCTGGGGATTGGCAATGCCTCTTATGTCGCGGGGCATAGTCTGGGGGAATATTCGGCGCTTTGCGCGGCGGGGGCTTTGGATCTGTCGGATACCGCGCGTTTGCTGCGGATCCGGGGCAAGGCCATGCAGGAGGCGGTGCCGGTGGGCGTGGGGGCGATGGCGGCCCTGCTCGGGCTCGACTTTGCCACCGCCAAGGAGGTGGCCGCCGAGGCTGCGCAGGGCGAGGTCTGTCAGGCGGCCAATGACAATGACCCGGCACAGGTCGTCGTCTCGGGCCACAAGGCGGCTGTCGAGCGCGCTTTGGAGATTGCCAAGGCCAAGGGCGCCAAGCGGGCGATCCTGCTGCCGGTCTCGGCCCCCTTCCATTGCGCGCTGATGCAGCCTGCGGCGGATGTCATGGCCGAGGCTCTGGCCGGGGTGACCATCAAGGCGCCGGTCGTGCCTTTGGTTGCCAATGTGCGGGCGGAGGCGGTCAGCGACCCCGATCTGATCCGCAAGTTGCTGGTCGAGCAGGTCACGGGTTCGGTGCGCTGGCGGGAATCGGTCTTGTGGATGGAAGCGGCGGGCGTGACCGAGTTCTGGGAGATCGGCGCCGGCAAGGCCCTGTCGGGGATGATCAAGCGGATCGCCTCGGCGGCCACGACGCGGGCGATCGGGTCGCCCGAGGATGTCGCGGCGGCCAAGGGCTGAACGGATGCCGGGGACGCGGGCAGCAGAGCGGCAGGACGGATGAGCGATCTGTCCCTTCTGGCCTTTTGCGGGGCGGCGGCGGGACTGGCCGTCGTTCCGGGGCCGACGATTGCGGTGATCATCGCCAACACGCTGCGCGGCGGCATGCGGGCGGGGCTGTTCAACACGCTGGGCGCGCAGGCGGGCATCGGGCTTTGGCTGGCGCTGGCGGGTTGGGGGATGGAGGCGGTGCTGCACCATCTGGGCCTGTGGTTCGATCTGTTGCGCTATGCGGCGGCGGCCTACATGATCTGGCTGGCCTTGCGGCTGCTGGCGGCCAATGGCCGTCTGGCGGCCCGGGCGGCGGCGCCGGCCGCGGCGCGCAAATCGGCGGCGGGTCTGGGCCTGCAAGGCTTTGTCGTGACCCTGACCAATCCCAAGATGATCATGGTCTTCGGGGTGCTGATCCCCTCGTTCCTGACCGGGGCGGCCCCGGCGGGCCGCGAGGGGCTGACCCTCGGCCTCATCTTCGCCACGCTGGCGGCGCTGAGCGACATTGGCTATCTTTTGGTGGCGGCGCGGGCGCGGGACTGGTTTTCGCGCGGGCATATCCGGGGGATCGAGCGGACCAGCGCGGTGTTTCTGATTCTGGCCGGGTCGTGGATGGCGCTGCATGGGGTCGTCTGACCGGCGGGGCAAATTCAGGCGCGCGCCAGGGGGAATCGTGCTTTCGGGGCGCGCGCGCACAGGTTTCGGGTTGAAAGCCCAGGAAAGGGAAAGACATGTTTGATCTGACGGGAAAGACGGCGCTGATCACCGGCGCTTCGGGCGGCATCGGGGCGGATATCGCCCGGGTTCTGCATGGCGCAGGCGCCACGTTGGCCCTGTCGGGCACGCGGGTGGAGCCTTTGGAGGCGCTGGCGGCTGAACTGGGCGCGCGCGCCCATGTGCTGCCTTGCAACCTGGGCGATGCGGCGGCGGTGGAAGCTTTGCCCAAGGCGGCTGCGGCTGCGATGGGGTCGGTCGATATTCTGGTCAACAATGCCGGGGTGACCAAGGACAACCTCTTCATGCGGATGTCGGATGAGGAGTGGCAGACGGTGCTCGACATCAACCTGACCTCGACCTTCCGGCTCTGCCGGGGCGTGCTCCGCGGCATGATGAAGGCGCGCTGGGGGCGGATCGTCAACATCTCCTCGGTGGTCGGCGCCACGGGCAATCCGGGGCAGGGCAACTATGCCGCCTCCAAGGCGGGCATGGTGGGCATGTCCAAGAGCCTGGCCGCCGAAGTGGCCAGCCGCAACATCACGGTCAACTGCGTCGCCCCCGGCTTTATCGCCACCGCGATGACCGACAAGCTCAATGACGAGCAGAAGGCCCGGATTCTGACCGCTATTCCGGCCGGACGGATGGGAGCATCTTCCGAAATCGCCGCAGCCGTGCTTTACTTGGCCTCGCCCGAGGCTGGCTATGTCACGGGAGCCACGCTGCACGTCAATGGCGGCATGGCGATGATCTGAACCGGAAGCGGTTTGGATTTGGTTTGCCTTGTGTCGCGACCCTTGCTATAGGCGCGGCAGGATTTACCGGGTAGAAATATCCGGTGCCCCGATCCGGGGAGCCCGATCCGGGTGAAACGCCTTTCGGGGCATAAACGAACGGGGGAAACCCCAACGACAGAGGAAAAGATATGAGCGACATCGCTGATCGCGTTAAGAAGATCGTCGTCGAGCATCTGGGTGTGGAAGCCGACAAGGTCACCGAGAACGCCTCGTTCATCGACGATCTGGGGGCAGACAGCCTCGACACCGTCGAGCTGGTCATGGCTTTCGAAGAAGAATTCGGGATCGAGATCCCCGATGACGCTGCCGAAACCATCCAGACTTTTGGCGACGCGGTGGGCTTCATCACCAAGGCATCCTGATCCGTCAGTATCCCGATCAGTCAAACGACTGTGACGGAAAAGGCACCCTCCGGGGTGCCTTTTGCTTTTGCGGTGCCTGCGGGCGCGGGGTAGTCTGACCTTCTGCAAGGGAGGCCCGCATGGACGCCGATTTCTGGCTCAAGGTCTGGGAGCGCGCTCAGATCCGCTTTCACGAAGGCAAGCCCAATGACGCCATGGTGCGCCACTTTGCCGCGATGGAGCTGGCGCCGGGCGCGCGGGTCTTTCTGCCCTTCTGCGGCAAGACGCGCGACATTGCCTGGTTCCTGKCGCAGGGCTACCGCGTTGCCGGCGCGGAGTTGAGCGAATTGGCGGTGGGACAACTGTTCGAGGAACTGGGGCTGGTGCCCGAGATCACTCCGATCGGCACCCAGCGCCGCTACAGCGCGCGGGCCGGGGATCTGACGATTGATATCTTCGCGGGCGACATGTTTGCCCTGACCGCCGCCGACCTCGGCCCGGTCGATGCGATCTATGACCGGGCGGCCCTCGTCGCCCTGCCGGAGCCGATGCGGGCGGGCTATGCCGCCCAGCTGATCGCGCTGAGCGGGCGGGCGCCGCAATTCCTCAACTGTTTTGAATATGACCAGAGCCAGCGCCAGGGTCCGCCGTTTTCGATCGACGCGGGCGAGGTCGCGCGGCTTTACGGCGCAAGCTACGCCCTGACCCTGCTGGAGCGGTTTGACCTGCCCGAGCTTTTCGGCGGGCAGTCGGCCCGCGATGCGATCTGGCTGCTGCGGCCCGCGCCCTGAGGGGCGGGCCGCGCGGGGGTCAGATCAGGACGATATCGGCAAAGCCCAGCGTGGCATGGGCTTGCAGATCGGCCACCAGCGTCAGCCCGCCTGCGTGTCCTTGCCCGCGCCGCCATCAAAGCTTTCGACCGCCAGACCCGCGATGAAGCCGTCGTCGCCGGCCTCGCCAAAGACGGTGCCTTCGTTGCTGCCGCCGCGCCCGTCGTAAAGATCGGCGCCGAGCGAGAAATGGATATCGCCGAGGATCGGGCTGCGGTTATGGATCGTATCCGGCGAGGTGGAATTGTCGGCCGAACCGGAAGAGCCCGCCGCCCCGCCCAGAATCGTGCCGGTGTTGGTCAGCACGGTGGTTTGCGCGCCACTGATGAAGATTGCCTCGTCGCCGCCGCTCATGGTGCCGGCATTGACCAGAACCACCGGTGCGCCGGGGTTGGAGGCGACCCAGACCCCGGCAAAGACGCCCGAGACCTCGCCCAGGTTGTTCAGATGGCTGCCGCTGTTGAACAGCATGATGCCGCCAAGGCTGCCGCCGCTGACGACGCCGGTGGTACCGATCGTCAGGTCATTGCGGCCGCCCGTCTGGTCGCCAGGCTCGATCGCCTATGATGGTGCCGTTGATCAGCATCCGGATCCCGCTGCCATTGCCGACGATGGCGGCGGCAGTGTCCGAGGCGATGGTGACGCCGCTCGCCTCCAGCAAGGTCGTGGAATTGTGGAGGGAAAACAGAGTTCCCGGGCCGATGGTGTCGGCGGTGGCAAGCGTGGTCAAGGTGACCTCCCTGAAATCATGGAGAAGTGACGCGCCGGCCCAAAATGCAGCGTCCGGTCAGTCGGCATGCCAGGCTCTTTGCCCGCATCTTGGCCAGAACAATCGCAGAGGTTGCGTCTGGCCCTTGTCTGGTGCGCTTTCGGGTTGCCAAGGGCGGTGCTTCTGGCACTCTTCCCCCGCAAACAGGGGAGCGTGTCATGGCCAGTCTGGGTGAAATGTTTGGAGCCGGGGCCGCGGGCACGTTCTTCGGCCTGCCCGAGTGCCGGGATCTGGCCAATGTGGCGGCGGATATCGTGCTGATCGGGGCCTCGGGCTGCACGCCCTATGCCTCATCGGGGTTTTACTGCGCGACCGGGCCGCAGGCGATCAGGGCGGCGGGCGTGGCCTATGGCGCGGCTCTCGGCCATATGAACTTTGACCTTGGCGGCCCGGTGCTGCCCGAGGGCGTGGTGGCGCTGGATGCGGGCGATCTGCCGCAAGACCCCGAAGATGCCGCAGGCAACCGGGCGCGGATCTTCACCGCCATCGGGCAGATCCTGGCCGCGGGCGCCGTGCCGATCTTGGTCGGTGGCGATGACAGCCTGCCGATCCCGATGCTGGAGGCTTTCGGCACCGGCACCCGCCGCTTCACCATCCTGCAGATCGACGCCCATATCGACTGGCGCGACGAGGTGCAGGGCGAAAGGCTGGGCCTGTCCTCGACCATGCGGCGGGCGTCAGAGATGGGCCATGTCGAGCGGATCATCCAGATCGGCCAGCGCGGCATCGGCTCGGCCCGGGTCAGCGATGTGCAGGATGCGCTGGACTGGGGGGTGGAGTTTGTACCGGGCGGCGAGGTGGCGCGCGACGGCGTCTGGCGCGCGGTGGATCTGGTGGAACCGGGGTCCGAGGTGATCATCTGCCTCGATGTCGATGCGCTCGACCCCGGCGTGATGCCGGCGGCCATCGGGCGCACCGCGGGCGGCATGAGCTATTGGCAGGTGATGGAACTGGTTGGCGGCGTCGCCGAGAAGGCCCGGATTGCAGGCTTTGACATGGTGGAGCTGATGCCCGAGCGCGACATCGACGGCCAGGGCGCCCTGCTCGCGGCGCAGCTTCTGGCCGCGGTCATGGGCGTCATTGCGCGGCAGCGGTCGTAGGCCGCGCCAGGGGGCGAGACGGGTGCGCCCGGTCGCCGAGGAAGCCACGGGCACCCGAAGATGGGCATATTGCCCATCCTACCGGAGACCGGCTCGATTGTAGGATGGGCAATATGCCCATCTAGCCGGAGGTTCGCGGCGCCGCAGGCTATTCGGCCGCCAGACCGGGGCGGCTGTGCTGCGGCGGTGGGGTCAGGTCGGCGACCTTTTCGCGCAGGTCGGCCTGGTCGGCGGCCAGAAGGGCGATGCGTTCGGCCAGGACCTCGGGCGAGGCCTCGGCCTCCTCGACCTCTTTCTGGCCCACCATACGACCGAAGACCTTGCCCAGAAGCCAGCTCAGGTCGTCCATGATCAGGTAGAACGAAGGCACGATCACCAGGCTCAGGATGGTCGACACGATGATGCCGCCGATCACCGCCGTGGCCATCGGCGCGCGGAAGGCACCGCCTTCGCCGACGCCAAGC
This sequence comes from Rhodobacter sp. P2_H5, assembly GCF_056403335.1. NCBI lineage: Bacteria > Pseudomonadati > Pseudomonadota > Alphaproteobacteria > Rhodobacterales > Rhodobacter > Rhodobacter sp. P2_H5. The sequence goes on from NZ_JBFUFS010000007.1 coordinate 172,615, forward strand.
GCCGAGGGCAGCATGCCCGCCGACATCGCGATCGAGGTCATCACGATGGGCCGCGCACGCTTGTGGCCGGCCTCGACCACGGCCTTGGCGCGTTCCAGACCCCGCGCCCGCATCTCGATGGCGAAGTCGATGAGCAGGATCGCGTTCTTGGCCACGATCCCCATCAGCATCAGGAAGCCGATCAGCACCGGCATTGACAGCGCCGAACCGGTGAGCAGTAGCGCCGTCGCCACGCCGCCAATCGCCAGGGGCAGCGAGAAGAGGATGGTGAAGGGCTGGATCGCCGAGCGGAACAACAGGATCAGCACCGAGAGCATCAGCATCAGACCCAGCAGCATCGACTTGATGAACGAGCCGAAAAGCTCGGCCTGGATCTCGGCGTCGCCGCCGGCTTGCAGGCGGGCGGTGCCGGGCAGGGTGACCGTCGCCGCCGCGTCGTTGAAAGCTTTGGTGGCGGTATCCAGCACCACGCCGATCGGGAGGTCGGCACCGATCTCGGCCAGCTTGGCGCGGTTCAGGCGCTTGATGGTGGCCGGACCCTCGCCCAGACGGATGTCGGCAACAGAGGACAGCGGCACCATGGTGCCGGTATTCGTGACCACCTTCAGATTGGCGATCCTGAGCAGGTTCTCGCGGCTGCTGTCGTTCAGCCGCACCCGCATCCGGATCAGCCGGTTGTCGAGCGAGATCTTGGCAAGGGACGCGTCATAATCGCCGATGGTCGCGACCCGCACGGCGGCGGCGATCTGCTGCGAGGTCACCCCCAGCCGCGCCGCCTCATCCGCGCGCGGGGTGATCTGCAACTCGGGGCGCGGCAGGGCGCCTTCGACCGAGACATTGGCGAGGTTGGGATTGCCCTGCGTCGCCGCCAGCAGCATCTTGACCGCGCCGTCCAGATCGGCCTCGTTATCGGCGAGGACCGAGAAGGTCACGGCCCGCGCGCCCCGGTCGTCCAGCTTCAGGGCGCGGATATCGGGGATCGTGGCGAGACGCTTGAAAATCTCGACCTCGATCTGTTCCTGCGGCACCGGGCGGCCGGTGTCCTTGATCTCGGGCACCAGCCCGCCGATCACCGGGATGCGGCGGCCAAGCTGGCTGAGCTTCAGAAGCAGGCTCTGGTCGAGCTTTTGCAGGGTCACCGTCACCGTGGCGCGGCGCACGTCCAGATCGCCTTTGGGCGAGGAGCCGCCCAGGATCACCACCTTGTCGATATAGGGAATGTCCTTGATCGCCTCGTAGATCGCATGGGTCGAGCGGTCGGTCTCGGCCAGGGTGGACCCCGGTGGCAGTTCGACCGAGATGGTGACGCGGCTGGCATCCTCGGGCGGGATGAAGGAGCCGGGGACCTTCGACATCAGAAAGACAGAGAAGATCACCGCGATGATCGCCACCACCAGGGTCAGATAGTAGCGCCCGATGGGCAGGCGGCCCAGATGCCATGTACCGGTGGTTGCGGTGACGAAGCGGATGTAGCCCTTCATGATCCAACCGTCGCGGTTGTCGTGTTCGGTGCCCGCATCGGCAGAGGTCATCAGATAGGCCGCCATCATGGGCGTGATCAATCGTGCCACAAGCAGAGAAAACGCCACGGCGACGGCGACCGTGATGCCGAACTGGCGGAAATACTGGCCCGGGATGCCGGGCATGAAGGAGACCGGCACGAAGACCGCGATGATGGTCGATGTGGTGGCGATGACGGCAAGGCCGATCTCGTCCGCCGCCTCGATGGCGGCACGGAACGGGGTTTTGCCCATGCGGATGTGGCGGGCGATGTTCTCGATCTCCACAATCGCGTCGTCCACCAGGATGCCGGTGGCCAGCGTCAGCGACAGGAAGGACACGAGGTTGAGCGAGAAGCCCAGAAGGTCCATGACCCAGAAGGTCGGGATCGCCGAGAGGGGCAGGGCGATGGCCGAGATCAGCGTGGCGCGCCAGTTGCGCAGGAAGACCATGACCACGATGACGGCCAGAAGCGCGCCTTCCAGCAGGGTGTGCAGCGCGGCCTCGTAGTTGCCTTCGGTGTAGAAGACCGAGTCGTCGATCATCTTGATCGTGGCCTCGGGATGGGCTTTGCGGACCTCGTCGAGTTTGGCATTGACGGTGTTGGCGACCGAGACCTCGGAAGCGCCCTTGGCGCGGAACACGGCGAAAGCCACGACCTGATCATCGCCCAGCCGCGAGAAGCTGCGCAACTCCTCGCTGGTGTCGGTCACGGTGCCGAGGTCGGAGAGCACGACATGGCGGCCCGAGGGCAGGGCGATGGGCGTGGCGGCCAGCTTGGCCACGCTGGCGGCGTCGCCCATGGTGCGGATCGCCTGTTCGCCGGCGCCCAGATCGGCGCGGCCGCCGCCCTGGTTGGTGTTGGTGATCTTCAGCTGCTGGCTGACCGATTGCGCGGTCACGCCGAAACTGCCGAGCTTTACCGGGTCCAGCGTGATCCGGATTTCGCGGTCGGCCCCGCCGAAGCGGTCGACCTTGCCGACACCGGGCTGGCCTTGCAGGTTGCGCTTGACCACGTCATCGACGAAGAAGGACAGCTCTTCAAAGGTCATGTTCGGCGAAGAGACCGCGAAGGTCATGATCGCCTGACCCTCGACGTCGATCTTGGTGACGGTGGGCGTCTCGATATCCGGCGGCAGGTCGGCCTTGATCCGGTCCACCGCGTCCTTGACGTCCTGCAAGGCCTTGTCGGTCGGAACTTCCATGCGGAACTCGACCCCGGTGACGGAACTGCCGTCGAGGATGGTCGAGGTCACGTTCTTGACCCCGGTGATGCCGGCCACGGCATCCTCGATCACCTTGGTAACCTGGGTCTCCAGCTCGGCCGGCGCGGCCCCCGGCTGGCTGGCCGAGATGGAGATCAGCGGCACGTCGATATTGGGGAAGCGGGTGATCGGCAGGGCGTTGAAGCTTTGATAGCCTAGGAACATGAGCATGACAAAGGCGAGGATCGGCGCCACGGGGTTTCGGATCGACCAGGCGGAGAAGTTCATCGGCGCGCCCTCAATTCATGCCAGAGGAGGTCGGGGGAACGGCAGGTACGGCGATCGGGTTGATCCTGTCACCCTCGGTCACGAAGGCGCCGGCCTTGGCGACGATCTGGTCGCCGGCGGCAAGGCCGCTCAGGATCTCGACCCAGCCGGCCTGGCGGATGCCGGTGGTGACAACCTCGCTGTGCACCACGCCGTCGCGGACCAGCATCACACTGGAGGTCGCGCCGTCGGCGTTGACCGCGGTCACCGGCACCACCAGCGCGTCATGGCCGGTGATCAGGATATCGGCCTCGGCATACATGCCGGCGCGGACCCGTTCGGGCGCGTCCAGCGTCAGGCGGGCGCGGCCGAGGCGCGAGGTGACGTCAACGGTGGGCTCGACCAGTGAGATCTTGCCGGTCAGGGGCGCCTCGCCACTGGCGAGGGTGACGGTGGCGGTCTGGCCGGGTTGCACCCGGGGCAGGTCGGCCTCGGAAAGGTCGATGCGCAGCTCCAACGCGCCGTCGCGCATGATCTCGAACAGGGGCTGGCCTGCGGCAGTGGCCATGGCCCCGATCTGGGCATTGCGCGCCGTGATCAGGCCGGACACCGGGGCCACCACCGCCGCGCGGCTGATCTGCAGGGCCACGGTGTCGAGCTGCGCCTGAACCGAGGCGACCTGCGCCTTGGCCGAGGTCAGGGTGGCCTGTGCGGTGTCATTGCTGGCATTGGACGCCGTGCCCTGGGCCAATAGCGCCGCAGTGCGGTCCGCGGTGCGCTGCGCCTCGGCCAGGGTCGCCTTGGCCGAGGCGAGCGAGGCCTGCAGCTGGCTTTGCTGCAGGGTCAGCGTGGCGGTGGACAGGGTGGCCAGAACTTGTCCGGCCTTGACGGTATCGCCCACTTCGGCGGAAAGGGTCTCGATCGGCTGGCCCTCGATCAGGGGGGGGACCATGACCATCTGCACCGCCGTGATGAGGCCCGAGCCCAGGACGTGATCCTCGATCCGGCGCGCCACCACCGGAGTCACGCTGATCGCCGGGAGGACGATCTTTGCGCTGTCTGTGCCCGCCGGTGCCGCCTCTGCCGCCGTGGCTGCGGGTGCCGCGGTTTCCGATTGCAGGGCGCAGGGTGCCAGCACCGCCAGCGCGGCGGTCAGGATCAGGGCGCCCCGGCGGGAGGTCGGGCCGGCGGGCCGAGGAGCGGCGGAGCGGAAATCGGTTGGGCGCATGGGCTGACTTTCGGAATAATGCGTCGAGGACTTAACGGGGTCTGGTCGAGATCTTGGTGGGCGCAGATTTATCGGTTCGGCAAGTCTGGCAGGGTCATTCGGCGGCCAGAGGCGCGGATGCCTCTGGTTGGGCGGGCAGGGTCTGGGACGTGGCCGGTGTACCGGCCGAAATGTCGTCCAGGGTCTGGTCGATGGTGCGCAACAACATGGCGCGCACGGCAACCTGTTCCATCGGGGCGGCGCAGGACAGGCAGGACCCCGCCTTGATCAGCACGAAGAGGAAGGCCGCCGCCGCAGAAAAGCGGCGCTCCGCCTCTGCCGCGGCAAGGCCGGTCGCGGCGGCAAAGACCGTGACCAGATTGGAGATGACCTGCATTTCCAGCTGGTGCCCGGCGCCGGCGATCTCGGGCGAGCGGCGCGAGGCGGCCTCGATCTCGGCCCAAAGTTCGGTGTCCTTGTCGCAGCCCTTGTTGGTGATCCGCTCGGTGATGCCGGCGCGCAGCGCCGCCATCGGATCGGGGCTGGCCAGCACCTCGGCAAAGCTGCGCTCGATATCGGCGGCGTCGCGCAGGATCATCGCCTGGATGATCGCCACTTTGGAGGGGAAATAGCGGTAGAAATTCCCGACGCTCATCCCGGCCGCGCGCGCCAGATCCTGCATCGAGGCGCCGTCGAAGCCTTTGTCGACAAAGGTCTGCCGGACCGCCGCCAGAATTTCGCCAGAGCGGATGTCGGCGGGGCTGCCAGTAGTCAGGCTGCCAGGGGTCGGCGGGACGGCAAGCTGCATGGGTTTATCCGGGGAGAATGAACGTTCATTCACACAAATAGCGCCAGAGGAGATTTGGTCAAGCCTGCAAATCGGAATGTAACGCTTTTTCACATCTGCGCCAGAAGGCGGTTTTCCGGTGACGCGCATTGGCCGAGGCGGCGGGCATCGGGTCCACGGCGGTTGCAGGCCCGGGGCGGGGCGTGTATCACCGGGGCCGGTTGACCCGGGCAAAGACCCCGGTTCGGCACTTTTTCAACGGGCATGGAGGCTTGGGTGCGTCGGGTTGTCATCACGGGAATGGGCATGGTCACTCCGCTGGCCTGCGGCGTCGAAGCAACGTGGAGCCGCCTTCTGGCGGGGCAATCCGGGGCGGGCGCGATCACCCGCTTTGATCCGGTCAATGTGCAGACCCAATATGCCTGCGAAATTCCGCGCGGCGATGGCAGCGACGGCACCTTCAATCCCGATGACTGGATGGAGCCCAAGGACCAGCGCAAGGTCGATGACTTCATCATCTATGGCATGACCGCCGCCGTGCAGGCCGTGCAGGACAGCGGCTGGGTTCCGGCCAACGAGGAAGAGCGCTGCCGCACCGGCGTGATGATCGGCTCTGGCATTGGTGGGTTGACCTCGATCGCCGAGACGGCGGTCCTGATCAAGGAGCGCGGCACCAAGCGGGTTTCGCCGTTTTTCATCACCGGCAGCCTGATCAACCTGATCTCGGGCCAGGTCTCGATCCGCTTCGGCTTCAAGGGGCCAAACCATGCGGTGGTCACCGCCTGTTCGACCGGGGCGCATGCCATCGGCGATGCGGCGCGGCTGATCCAGTGGGGCGATGCCGATGTGATGGTGGCGGGCGGTGCCGAAAGCCCGATCTCGGAGATCGGGATCGCCGGGTTCAACGCCTGCCGCGCCTTGTCGACCAAGCGGGCGGATGACCCGGCCAAGGCCTCGCGGCCCTATGACGCCGACCGGGACGGGTTCGTGATGGGCGAGGGCGCCGGCGTCGTGGTGCTGGAAGAATACGAACATGCCGTGGCGCGTGGCGCCAAGATCTATGCCGAGGTGCTGGGCTATGGCCTGTCGGGCGACGCGCACCACATCACCGCCCCGGCGGAAGATGGCGATGGCGGCTTCCGCGCCATGCAGATGGCGTTGAAGCGGGCCGGGCTGGTGCCGGGCGACATCGACTATATCAACGCGCATGGCACCTCGACCATGGCCGACACGATCGAACTGGGCGCGGTGGAGCGGCTGTTGGGCAATTCGGCCCCGGGTGTCACGATGTCTTCGACCAAATCCTCGATCGGGCACCTTCTGGGGGCTGCGGGGGCGGTGGAGGCGATCTTCTGCGCGCTGGCGATCCGCGATCAGGTGGCGCCGCCGACGATCAACCTCGACAATCCCGCCGTCACCCCGACGCTGGACCTTGCGGCCAATGCGGCGGTGAAGCGCAAGATCGACGTGGCGCTGTCTAACTCTTTCGGGTTTGGCGGCACCAATGCCAGCCTCGTTCTGGGAAAGGTTCCGGCCTGACATGTGGCGCTCGCTTGCCTCCAATGCGCTGACGCTGTTCATCGTCGTCTTCGTGATGATCGCCGGCATCATCACCTGGGGGCAGCAGAAATATGTCTCTCCCGGCCCGCTGGCGCAGGCCATCTGCTTCAAGGTCGGCAAGGGCGCCACGATCAGCGTCGTCAGCGCCGCCCTGCAACAGCAGGGGGCGGTCAGCGATGCGATGATCTTCCGCATCGGCGCGGAATATTCCGACAAGAGCACCAAGCTGAAGTTCGGCTCCTATCTTTTGCCGCCCGCCGCCTCGATGGAGGAGGTGGTGGCGATGCTGACCACTTCGGGGCAGTCGAGCTGTGGGCAGGATGTCAACTTCCGGATCGGGGTCAACGGGCCGGAAGTCGTGCTGCGCGCCTATGATCCGGCGACGGGCGGTTATGGCGAGGTGGCGAAGTTCGACCCCTCGGCCGGGCCTGCGCCCAAGGTCTATACCGATGCCGAGGCGGATGCCGATCTTCGCTACCGCGTCACGCTGTCGGAAGGGGTCACCTCGTGGCAGGTGGTCGAGGCCCTGAAGGCCGCCGATTTCATGGCGGGCGAGATCAAGACGGTTCCGGCTGAGGGCACGCTGGCCCCGCAGTCCTACGAGATCGACAAGGGCGGGGATCGCGCGGCCTTGCTGGCCGAGATGACCAAGCAGCAAAGCGCGATCCTGGCCGAGCTGTGGGCCGCGCGCGCCGAGGGTCTGCCCTACAAGACCCCGCAGGAGGCGCTGATCATGGCCTCGATCGTCGAGAAGGAAACCGGGGTGGATGCGGAACGCTCCAAGGTGGCCTCGGTCTTCCTGAACCGGCTGGCGCAGGGGATGAAGCTGCAGACCGACCCGACGGTGATTTACGGCGTGACCAAGGGGCAGGGCGTGCTGGGGCGCGGCTTGCGTCAAAGCGAGCTGCGCAAGGAAACCCCGTGGAACACCTATGTCATCACCGGGATGCCCTCGACCCCGATCTGCAACCCGGGCCGGGCCGCGATCGAGGCGGCGCTGAAGCCGGAAAGCACGGATCTGCTTTACTTCGTGGCCGATGGCACCGGGGGCCACGCCTTTGCGGCCACCCTGGCCGAGCACAACAAGAACGTGGCCAAATGGCGCGCCCTTGAGGCTGCGGGCGTGCAGGATTCCACGGGCACCGGGGCGGGGCCCGAGACGGGTGCGGTGGACGGCAGCGCCACGCCTGCGCCGGCCGGGAACTGAAACCTTAACGAAAGGTTAAGCAACCGCACGGTAAGTACCTGATACCATTGGATTTTTCGTTTGACTTTGCGAACGGTCCAAGCTATACATTTTACATGCTGGAAGAGGTGAGCAAGCGGCACAGGGGCAACCCGGTGGCCGCTTTTTCATTTCCCGGCCAACCGGAGGGGCAAGGTTGAGCAGGCATGACCATACATTTCTCCGCTGGAGATGAGGCACCCGTCGATCTGACGGAATTCACCGAAAGTCTTCTGCGCGAGGCGGCCGAGGAACTCGCCCGTGCCGTTCAGAAGATCAGGGCCGGAAAACTGGACGAGGCCAAAGCCACGCCGGCTTTGACCCGCACTGTCAAAGACGCTTTCGAACTGGTTCAGGAAGAGAGGAGCCGTTTTGATAAACTCCGCAAACAGGTTTCCGGGACTGTCGGAACCCGAGCACTCGATTTTCACGCCGCAAGGGATGAGATCGGGCGCAGGCTGGCTCGCCTCCGCGACGCAGGACCAGGTTGACGCATTTCTGGGTGGCCTGAGCGAGAACGCTCTATTGGCGCTGCCCTGGATGTTCGAGTTCTGGGCCCTGCCGCACCAGTTGCCGCCCGATGGGGTCTGGAAGACCTGGGTCATCATGGGGGGCCGCGGCGCGGGCAAGACAAGGGCCGGGGCAGAATGGGTGCGCGCCCAGGTCGAGGGCGCCTTGCCCTTGGATCCGGGCCGCGCCAGACGGGTGGCGCTGGTCGGCGAGACGGTGGATCAGGTCCGCGAGGTCATGGTATTTGGCGACAGCGGCATCCTGTCCTGCTCGCCCCCCGACCGCAAGCCGGAGTGGAACGGGACGCGCCGCCAGCTGACCTGGCCGAATGGCGCGGTGGCGCAGGTGTTTTCGGCGCATGACCCGGACTCGCTCCGTGGCCCGCAGTTCGATGCGGCCTGGGTGGATGAACTCGCCAAGTGGAAGAAGGGTCAGGACACCTGGGACATGCTGCAATTCGCCTTGCGGCTGGGCGATCACCCGCAGCAGGTGGTCACGACGACGCCGCAGAATGTCGAGGTGCTGAAGGCGATCCTGAAGAACCCTTCGACGGTCACGACCCATGCACCGACGGCGGCAAACAAGGCCTATCTGGCGAAGTCCTTCCTCGCCGAGGTCACGGCGCGTTATGCCGGGCAGAGCATCGGCTTGCAGGAACTGGATGGGCAATTGGTCGAGGATCTCGACGGTGCGCTCTGGAGCCGGATGGCGCTGGATGATCACCGGGTCGAGGCCGACAAGATCCCGCATCTGAGCCGGATCGTCGTGGCGGTCGATCCGCCGGTGACGGGCACCAAGGGCTCGGACGAATGCGGCATCGTGGTGGTGGGGGCCTTCACCGAGGGCCCGCCGCAGGATTGGCGTGCGGTGGTTCTGGAGGATGCCTCGGTCGCGGGCGCCTCGCCTGACCAATGGGCGCGGGCGGCGGTGGCGGCGATGGACCGGCACAAGGCCGACCGGATGGTGGTGGAGGTCAACCAGGGCGGCGACATGGTGGAGCAGGTGGTCCGCTCGGTCGACCCGCTGGTCGCGTTCCGCCGGGTGACGGCGACCAAGGGCAAGCTGGTGCGCGCCGAGCCGGTGGCGGCCCTGTACGAGCAGGGCCGGGTTTCCCATGTGCGGGGCCTGGGCAAGCTGGAAGAGCAGATGTGCCAGATGACAAGGATGGGGTTTCAGGGCAAAGGCTCGCCCGACCGGATGGACGCTTTGGTCTGGGCCCTGACCGACCTGATCCTGGATGCGGGTGCCGCCAAGCGGCCGCAGGTGCGCGGGCTGTAAGGGCGGAGCGGGGGCCAGCCCCCGCACCCCCGGGATATTTATGGACCAATGAAATGAAAGCGGCGCGCTTTTGCGGGCTGGACGGTGATGCCGCGGGCCTTGGCCTTTGCGGGGGGCAGGGTCATGCCCGAACGGAACAAAGGAGAGGCAGAATGGTCTTCGATTTCCTGCGGCGCACGCCGGGGGCGGTGCCTGAAGTGGCGGCGGGTCTGGCGGCGGAGAAAAAGGCCTCGGCGGTGGGGCGGGTTGTGGCCTGGGGCTCCTCGGGGCGGGTGGCCTGGAGCCCGCGCGATGCGGTGAGCCTGATCAAGACGGGGTTTCTGGGCAATCCGATCGGGTTTCGCGCGGTCAAGGTGATTGCCGAGGCGGCGGCGGCCTTGCCCTTGATCTTGCAGGATTCCGGGCGGCGCTATGATCTGCATCCGCTTCTGGACCTGATCCGCCAACCCAATGGGGCGCAGGGCCGCGCCGAGTTGTTCGAGGCGATCTATGGGTTTCTGCTGCTCACCGGCAATGCCTATGTCGAGGCGGTGCCGGGGGCGGAAAGCCTGCCTGGGGAGCTGCATGTGTTGCGCTCGGACCGGATGAACGTGGTGCCGGGGGCGGATGGCTGGCCGGTGGCCTATGATTATGTCGTTGGGGGGCGGACGCATCGTTTCAGCGTGAGCGAGAGCTATTCGCCGATCTGCCACATCAAGAACTTCAACCCGCAGGACGACCATTACGGGCTGTCGCCGATGCAGGCGGCGGCGGTCGCGGTGGATGTGCATGGTTCCGCCTCGGCCTGGTCGAAGGCGCTCTTGGACAATGCGGCGCGGCCCTCGGGGGCGATGGTTTACAAGGGTGCGGATGGGGCGGGGACGCTGTCGGCGGACCAGTATGACCGGCTGGTGGGCGAGATCGAGGCGCACCATCAGGGGGCGCGCAATGCCGGGCGGCCGATGCTCTTGGAGGGCGGGCTTGACTGGAAGCCGATGGGATTCTCGCCCTCGGACATGGAGTTTCACGAGACCAAGCAGGCGGCGGCGCGGGAGATTGCGATTGCTTACGGGGTGCCGCCGATGCTGATCGGCATTCCCGGCGATGCGACTTACGCCAATTATCAGGAGGCCAATCGCGCCTTCTTCCGGCTGACCGTCCTGCCTTTGGCCACAAGGGTGACGGCGGCGCTGAGCCAGTGGCTTTCGGGCTTTACCGGGGAGCAGATCGAGCTGCGGCCGGATCTGGAACAGGTGCCGGCGCTGGCCTCGGAACGCGACCAGCTGTGGGCGCGGGTGGGTGCTGCGGATTTCCTGACGGCGGATGAGAAGCGCGTGCTTCTCGGCCTGCCGCCGCTGGAGGTTGGTGGCAGCGCATGACCAGCCGGCGCGCGCCTGAGGGGTCGAGGTTTCTTTACGAAAGCTTTGATGCCACTTCGGCCCGGCTGGAAGCCAATGAACGCGTGGCCGAGGAGCGTTGGGCGGCGCTCGACTTTCGGTTGATGCAGATCGATTCCGTGCTGGAGCGGCTGGAGAAGCGCATCTGGATCGGGGTTTACGGTGTCGCGGCCTTTCTGCTGAGCCAGATGGCCGAGGCAATCATTGCGGCGGCAACGAAATGAGGGATCGGATGTGGATGATACCGGGCGCGCCCGAGCGCAAATTTCACCAGCCGGAGGGACCTGCCCTGCAGGTGACCGATGGCACGGTGATCTCGGGCTATGCGAGCCTGTTTGGCCGCAAGGATCAGGGCGGCGATACCGTGCAGAAGGGAGCTTACGCTGTAAGCCTGCGCGCCATGGCTGCGGCGGGACGCGGCATCAAGATGCTGTGGCAACATGACCCGACCCAGCCGATCGGGGTCTGGGACGAGGTGCGCGAGGATGCCACGGGGCTTTACGTCAAGGGCCGCATCCTGACCGAGATTGAAAAGGGCCGGGAAGCGGCGGCCCTGCTGACAGCGGGGGCGATCGACGGGTTGTCGATCGGCTACCGCACCGTCAAGGCGGAACGCGACGGCAAGGGGCAGCGCCTCTTGTCCGAGCTGGAGCTTTGGGAGGTCTCGCTCGTGACCTTTCCGATGCTTCCCGAAGCGCGGGTGGCTTCCAAGGGCGACGTCCTTGACGGGGACATCTGGGCAGAACTGGCGGCGGCTTTCGACGACGCCCGCCAATCCCTGGCCGGGCGCACCTAGCGCGGCCGTTCACGACCAACCTGAGGAAGACGATATGACCGAGATCAAGGCTCGGGCCGGGGAAGATATGTCCTCTGCCCACCCCAGTGCGGAAGTGAAATCCGCGATGGCCGGATTCCTGAACGCCTTCAAGGGCTTTCAGGACGAAGTGAAAACCTCCTTTCAAAAACAGGAAGAGCGACTGACCATGTTGGACCGCAAGACCATGACCTATGCCCGCCCCAATCTTTCGGCCGCTGCCGAGATGGACATGCCCCACAAGAAGGCGATGGCCGCCTATCTGCGCACCGGCGATGATGACGGGCTGCGTGGCCTGACGCTGGAAGGCAAGGCCATGTCGACCGCCGTCAACTCGGACGGTGGTTACCTGTTGAACCCGCAGATGTCGGAGATGATCCAGTCGATGCTGTCTTCGACGACTTCGCTGCGGGCGCTGGCCAATGTGGTGCAGATAGACGCCACCTCTTACGACGTGATCGTCGACAACTCGGACGTCGGTTCGGCCTGGCAGGCCGAGGCCTCGGCGGTCGCCGAAAACACCACGCCCAACATCAACCGCATCTCGATCAAGCTGAACGACCTTTCGGCCATGCCCAAGGCCAGCCAGCGTCTGCTGGATGATGCGGCCTTCGACGTGGAGGCCTGGCTGAGCCAGAAGATCGCTACCCGCTTCATCCGCGCCGAGGCCTCGGCCTTCGTCAACGGCACCGGCACCGACCAGCCCAAAGGCATCATGCTGCCGACCAAGGTGGCCAATGCCTCCTGGAGCTGGGGCAATCTGGGCTACATCCCGACCGGCGCTGCGGCGGACTTTGCCACGACCAACCCGATCGACTGCATCGTGACGCTGATCTATTCGCTGCCGGCCGACTACCGCGCCAATGCGACGTTCATCATGAACTCCAAAACCGCAGGTGCTGTCCGCAAGATCAAGGACTCGACCGGGCGGTTCATGTGGATGGATGGGTTGCAGGCCGGCCAGCCCTCGACCCTGATGGGCTACCGCGTTGTTATCCTTGAGGACATGCCGGATATCGCGGCAAACACCTATCCGATCGCCTTTGGCGATTTCAACGCCGGCTACACCATTGCCGAGCGTCCGGACCTGCGCATCCTGCGCGACCCCTTCTCGGCCAAGCCCAACGTGCTGTTCTACGCCTCCAAGCGCGTCGGCGGCGATGTGACCGACTTTGCGGCGATCAAGCTTCTGAAAGTCGCAGTTTCGTAAGGACGACCTGCCCGGCCTTTGGGGCAAAGGCCGGGCCACTCAGGCGCGCGCGGGGCAGACGGCGGCCCGGCGCGCGCCCCTTACGGCGCAAGTTTGGAGAGAACCATGATGTTGACCGAAGAAACCAGTGTCTCGAGCGCCGCGCTGCCGGTGCAGGCGCTGAAAGATCACCTGCGGCTGGGCACCGGGTTTTCCGATGGCAACATGCAGGACAGTTTGATCGAGAGCTTTCTGCGCGCGGCGCTGGCCGCGATCGAGGGGCGGACCGGCAAGGCCCTGATGCAGCGCCGCTTCAAGCTGGTGCTGGAGGATTGGCGCGACAAGTCCGAACAGGCCCTGCCGGTGGCGCCGGTGGCGGCGATCGCTTCGGTCACGCTTTACACGGCGGCCAATGTGGCAACGGTTCTGGCCGCCTCGACCTATCGGCTGGTGGTGGATCTGCAGCGCCCGAAGCTGGCGGCGGTGGGGTATCTTTTCCCGAATGTGCCGACCGATGGCCGGGTCGAAGTGCTGTTCGATGCCGGCTTCGGCGCTGCCTGGACGGCGGTGCCGCCGGATCTGCAACAGGCGGTCTTTCTGCTGGCGGGCCAGTATTACGAACAGCGCAATGATTTCAGCGGCCTGCCTGCCGGGCTTCCCGCGCCGGTGCAGGCCCTGATCGAGAAATGGCGCACGGTGCGCGTCCTGGGCGGGGGGGCGGCATGACGGTGAAACTCAACCGCAGGCTGGCGCTGGAAAGCCCCAGCCAGGTGGCGGATGGCGCGGGGGGCTTCACGCTGGCCTGGGTCCAGCAGGGCATCCTCTGGGCCGAGGTGATGCCGGGCGCCGGCAGCGACACAGCGGGGGTCGAGGTCAGCCTGTCGCGCGTGCCCTACCGGATCACGGTGCATGGCGCGCCGGTGGGCTCGCCCGCCCGGCCGCGGCCGGATCAGCGGCTGACCGATGGCACGCGGGTGTTTCTGATCAAGGCGGTGACCGAGCGCGATGCCTCGGGTCTTTACCTGACCTGCTTTGCCCAAGAGGAGATGCCGCAATGAGCTATGCCGCAGCCGCAGCCTTGCAGGCGGCGGTCTATCAGCGCCTGGCCGGGTGGTCGGCCTTGTCCGGCGTCTCGGTCGTGGATGCTTTGCCGGCGCAGACGGGCAAGGGCACCTTCGTGCTTTTGGGCCCGGAAACGGTGAATGACCAGAGCGACAAATCGGCTTCGGGGGCAGAGCATCTGTTCCAGATCTCGGTCATCAGTGACGCCCAGGGGTTCATGCCGGCCAAGACGGCGGCGGCGCGGGTGTCCGAGGCTCTGGTGGGGGCGACCTTGACGCTGGCCACTGGCAGTTTGGTGGACCTGACCTTCGTGCGGGCCGCAGCCAAGCGGCTGAACGTTGGCGACAACCGCCGGATTGATCTGACCTTCCGGGCGCGGATCGACTTTTGAGGGCCCGCACCCGGACCCTTGGCAACACTATCCAGATGGAGAGACGAGATGGCTGTGCAAAACGGCAAGGACCTGCTGATCAAGGTCGATCAGACCGGCACCGGAAGCTTTGTCACCGTGGCGGGCTTGCGTGCCACGCGGCTGAACTTCAATGCCGAGACGGTGGACGTGACGACGCTGGAAAGCACGGGCGGCTGGCGCGAGCTGCTGGCCGGGGCCGGGGTGAAGTCGGCGGCGATCTCGGGTTCGGGCGTCTTTCGCGATGCCAATACCGACGCACGAGCGCGCCAGATCTTCTTTGACGCCGAGATGCCGCAGTTTCAGGTGGTCATCCCGAGCTTCGGCATCGTCCAGGGTGCGTTCCAGATCACCTCGATCGAGTATTCGGGCACCTACAACGGCGAGGCGACCTATGACATGTCGCTCGCCTCGGCCGGGTCGCTGACCTTCACGGCGATCTGATGGGCAATCCTTATGCCGGTGAGGTGACGCTGAGCCTCGACGGGGTGCCGCATGTCGCGAAGTTGACGCTCGGCGCTCTGGCCGAGCTGGAGGCGGCGCTGGAGACCGGCTCGCTGGTCGATCTGATCAGCCGGTTCGAAGCGCAGCGCTTTTCGACGCGGGATGTGCTGGCGCTGGTGGTGGCGGGTCTGCGCGGCGGCGGCTGGCAGGGCACGGCGGCGGATCTTCTGCGGGTCGAGATCGGCGGCGGGCCGATGATGGCGGCGCAGGTCGCAGCCCAGCTTCTGGCGCGGGCCTTCGCGGTGCCGGGGGAGGCATGACCCAGATCGACTGGCCGGGGCTGCTGCGGGCCGGGCTTTTCGAACTGCGCCTGACACCGGAAGCCTTTTGGCGCCTGACGCCCATCGAGCTCAAAATCATGCTGGGGGCGGAGAACACCGCCCCGGCGCTGACGCGGGCGCGGCTGGAAGAGCTGGCGGCCGCTTTCCCCGATGGCAGAAAGGCAAAAGCCGATGACGGATATCGCGGATCTGACGGACCAGATCGCCGCCCTTGAAGCCACGCTGGGTGGCACGGTCGGCCTGGTTTCCAGCTTTGAATCGGAACTGAGCAAGATGCAGGACAGCCTGGTTTTCACCGGGCGCGAGGTGAACTCGCTGGCGCTTGGCTTCAGCGGTGGCTTGCGTCGGGCGTTCGACGGCGTGGTCTTTGACGGGATGAAGCTGAGTGATGCCCTGCAGGGCATTGCCAAAAGCATGGCGGATACCGTCTTCAACACCGCGCTGAAGCCGGTCACAAACGCCTTCGGCGGGTTCCTGGCGGGCGGGCTCAACTCGGTTCTGGGCAAGGGGCTTGGTTTTGCCAATGGCGGGGCCTTTGTGCAGGGCAGGGTGATGCCCTTTGCCCAAGGCGGCGTCGTCTCGGCGCCGACGCAATTCCCGATGCGGGGCGGCAGCGGGCTGATGGGCGAGGCGGGGCCGGAGGCGATCATGCCGCTGACGCGCGGCCCGGATGGCAAGCTTGGGGTGCGCGCCGCAGGAGGCGGGCAGGGGGTGACGGTGGTGATGAACATCTCGACCCCCGATGTCGCAGGCTTTCAACGCAGCCAGAGCCAGATCGCCGCTCAGGCCATGCGGGCGCTTGCCCGTGGCCAGCGCAACCGCTGAGGACATGACATGAGCTTTCACGAGGTAAGATACCCGATCAAACAAAGCTTTGGCTCCTCTGGCGGGCCGGAGCGGCGGACCGAGATCGTCACGCTGGTCAATGGTTTTGAAGAGCGCAACTCGCCCTGGCAGGAGTCGCGCCGCCGCTATGATGCGGGGGCGGGAATGCGTTCGCTGGACGATCTGGAGGTGCTGATCGCCTTCTTCGAGGCGCGCTCCGGCCAGCTTTACGGCTTTCGCTGGAAGGATTGGAGCGACTACAAGACTTGCCGCCCCTCGGCCACGGTCAGTGCGACGGATCAGG
This sequence comes from Rhodobacter sp. P2_H5, assembly GCF_056403335.1. Classification (NCBI taxonomy): domain Bacteria; kingdom Pseudomonadati; phylum Pseudomonadota; class Alphaproteobacteria; order Rhodobacterales; genus Rhodobacter; species Rhodobacter sp. P2_H5. The sequence continues at coordinate 188,918 of NZ_JBFUFS010000007.1, forward strand.
TGCTTGGTGTGGGGAATGGGGTCAGGACCAGCTTTCAGCTGATCAAGACCTACAGTTCGGGCAGCCAGACTTACACCCGCAGTCTGGTCAAGCCGGTGGCGGGCACGGTGCTTGTCGCCGTCAACGGTGTGGCGCGGGTTCTGGGCAGCGATTTCAACGTCGACACGGCCACCGGGCTGATCACTTTCAACCTGCCCCCGGCGAGTGGGCTTTCGGTGACCGCAGGCTGCGAGTTCGACGTGCCGGTGCGCTTTGACACCGACCGGATCAGCACCTCGGTTGCGACCTTTCATGCCGGCGAAATTCCCGCCGTGCCGGTGATCGAGGTGCGGCTGTGAGCTCGGGACGCGAGGATCTTCTCAGCCACCTTGGCACCGGCACCACCACGGTCTGCCAATGCTGGTCGGTGACGCGCAGGGACGGCACCCTGCTGGGCTTCACCGACCACGACCGCGATCTGGCCTTTGACGGGATCACCTTCAAGGCGGCCAGCGGCATGACCGCGCGCGCCTTGCAGCAAAGCACCGGCCTGTCGGTTGACAACACCGAGGCGCTTGGCGCTTTGAGCGACGCCTCAGTCAGCGAGGCCGATCTGCTGGCCGGTCGTTTTGACGGGGCAGAGGTGCAGAACTGGATGGTGAACTGGCAGGATGTCAGCCAGCGCCTTGTCCAGTTTCGCGGCTTTTTCGGCGAAGTGACGCGGTCCGCCGGCGCCTTCCGCGCCGAGCTGCGCGGGCTTTCCGAGGCGTTGAATCAGGTCCAGGGCAAGGCCTACCAAAAGACCTGCTCGGCGGTGCTGGGTGACGGGCATTGTCGCTTCGATCTGAACCAGACGGGGTTTTCAGTGGCCACGCCGGTGCTGGCGATCGACGCGCCCGGGGTCTACCGGATTGCGACCCAGACTGGCATTGCCGATGCCTGGTTTCAACGCGGTCGTGCCCGGGTGCAATCGGGGGCTGCGGCCGGGCTGGTCGGTCTGATCAAGTTCGACCGCCAGGATGGCCTGACGCGCCGGATCGAGCTTTGGGTGGACTTCCCGCAGGCCCCCGTGGTGGGCGATGTGATCCGGCTGGAGGCAGGCTGCGACAAGGTTGCAGCGACCTGCCAGACAAAGTTCAGCAATTTCACAAATTTCCGCGGCTTTCCTCATATTCCGGGTGAGGATTGGATGACCTCCTATCCAGTCTCGGGCCAGGCCAATGACGGGGGAAGCCTGTTCAAATGACCAAGGCTCTGGAGGCTGTGGCCGAGGCGCGGCGCTGGCTCGGGACGCCCTATCTGCACCAGGCCTCGCTTTGCGGGGCGGGCACCGATTGTCTGGGGCTGCTTCGCGGCATCTGGCGGGCGCTTTACGGCGCCGAGCCGCAGGCGGTGCCGGCCTATACGCAGGATTGGTCGGAGCCGACCTCCTGCGAGGCCATGCTGGCGGCGGCGCGGCTCTGGCTGGTCGAAAAGCCGCTCAGCGAGGCCGCCTCGGGCGATGTCATCGTCTTTCGGATGCGGCAGGGTTTTGTGGCCAAACATGTGGGCATCGTGGCCGAAGTCGGCGCGCACCCCACCTTCATCCACGCCTATTCCGGGCATGGCGTGGTGGAAAACGCCCTTTCGGCGCCCTGGGCCCGGCGGATCGCCGGCCGTTTCAAGTTTCCCAAAGGAGCATGACGCATGGCCACCATCCTTCTGTCGGCGGCGGGGGCTGCGATCGGCTCCGGTTTTGGCGGCACGGTTCTGGGCTTGTCCGGCGCGGTGATCGGCCGGGCAGTGGGCGCCACGATTGGCCGCTCGATCGACCAGCGCATTCTGGGTGCCGGATCGGAACCGATCGAGACCGGACGGGTCGAGCGCTTTCAGCTGACCGGCGCCAGTGACGGCGCGCCGGTTGCCCGGGTCTGGGGCCGGATGCGGGTGGCGGGGCAGATCATCTGGGCCACCCGCTTTCTGGAAACCGCCAACCGCAGCGGCGGCGGCAAGGGCTCGCCCCGGCCCTCGGTCACCAGCTTCAGCTACTCGGTCAGCCTTGCCATAGCACTTTGTCAGGGTGAGGCGCAGCGGCTGGGCCGGGTCTGGGCCGACGGGATCGAAATCGCACTCTCCAGCATGGACCTGCGCTTTTACCCGGGCAGCGAGACCCAGCTGCCCGATCCCAAGATCGAGGCGGTCGAGGTCGCGGGGCAGGCGCCCAGCTACCGTGGCATCGCCTATGTGGTGATCGAGGATCTGGACCTGTCGCGCTTCGGCAACCGGGTGCCGCAGTTCACCTTCGAGGTGCTGCGCCGGGTGCCGGACGCACTGGGTGTCGGCGATATCGCGGGCACGGTGCAAGCCGTGGCGCTGATCCCGGGCACTGGCGAATATGCCTTGGCCACGACGCCGGTGACCTTCAACGACGGGCCGGGTGTGAGCCGGTCGGCCAATGTCCATACGGTCGAGGGCAAGGCCGATTTCGCCATGTCCCTGACGCAACTGGGCGAGGAGCTGCCGCGGGTCGGCTCGGTCTCCCTCGTGACCAGCTGGTTTGGCGGCGATCTGCGCTGCGGGCTCTGCACCATCCAGCCCAAGGTGGATCAGAACACTGCCGAAGCGGTCGAGATGCCGTGGCAGGTCTCAGGCCTGACGCGGAGCCTGGCGCAGGTCGTGCCTGCGTTCGATGGCCGCGCGATCTATGGCGGCACGCCGACCGACCAATCGGTGATCGAGGCGATCGCGGCGATCCGCGCCTCGGGCAAGGAGGTGATGTTTTATCCCTTCATCCTTATGGATCAGACCCTCGGCAAAAGCTTGCCCGACCCCTGGTCTGACGCCACCACGCAGCCCGCCTTGCCCTGGCGCGGGCGGATCACCCTGTCAAAGGCGCCGGGGCGTTCGGGCAGCCCCGATCGCAGTGGAGCGGCGGCGGCGGAGGTCGCGGCCTTCATGGGTACGGCGCAGCCGGCGCATTTCTCGGTGGTTTCGGGCGCTGTCGTCTATTCCGGCCCGACGGAATGGAGCTTTCGCCGCTTCATTCTGCACTATGCCAAGCTTTGCGCGCTGGCCGGGGGTGTCGATGCCTTCTGCATCGGGTCCGAGCTGCGCGGCCTGACGCAAATCCGCGGGGCTGCGGACAGTTTCCCGATGGTGGCGGCGCTCAAGACCCTGGCCGCCGATGTCCGCGCCATTCTGGGCAGTGCCACCAAGATCAGCTATGCGGCTGATTGGTCGGAATATTTCGGCTATCAGGCGGATGGCAACCTCTATTTCCACCTCGATCCCCTATGGGCGGATGCCAATATCGACTTCGTCGGTGTCGACAATTACATGCCGCTGTCGGACTGGCGCGATGGGACGAGCCATGCCGATGCCTCCTGGGGTTCGATCTACAACCTTGACTACCTCAAGGCCAATGTGGCGGGCGGCGAGGGCTATGACTGGTATTACGACTCGCCCGTCGGCGTGCAAAGCCAGTTGCGTCGCCCGATTCAGGATCTGAGCTATGGCGAGCCTTGGGTCTATCGCAGCAAGGACTTCGCCGGCTGGTGGAGCCATGCGCATTACAACCGCATCGCGGGCGTCCGGCAGGCCGTGGCGACTGCCTGGGTGCCGGGCTCCAAGCCGATCCGCTTCACCGAATACGGCTGTGCCGCGCTGGACAAGGGCAGCAACGAACCGAACCGCTTTCTTGACGTGCGATCTTCGGAATCCGGTCTGCCCCGCGCCTCGAACGGGCGGCGCGACGACTTCATCCAGATGCAGTACCTGCGGGCCATGCATGACTACTGGTCCGATCCGGCGCATAACCCGGAGGCCGCGCTCTATTCCGGGGCGATGATCGACCTTTCGCGCAGCCATGTCTGGGCCTGGGACGCGCGGCCCTTCCCCGAGTTTCCCGGCAACCAACAGACCTGGGGCGACGCCGACAACTACTTCCGCGGCCATTGGCTGAACGGGCGCAGCTCCAGCCAGCCGCTGGCCGCCGTGATTGCCGACATTTGCGCGGATGCCGGGTTGGACGATGGCACCGAAACATCCGGGGCTTACGGCGTGGTGCGCGGCTATGTCGTCACCGATGTCGGCTCCGCCCGCAGCGCCCTGCAGCCCCTGATGACCTCCTTCGCCTTGGATGCGGCCGAACGCGAGGGGGTCCTGCGCTTTTCAATTCGCGACGGCGTGGCCGATGCCAGCTGGCCGGCCGACCAATTCGCCCTGGTGTCCGAGATCGCCGGCGGCATCGAAACCGCCCGCAGTTCCGAGGCCGAGACCTCTGGCCGCATCCGCCTGACCTATGTCGAGGCGGAAAGCGACTTCGAGGTGCACACCGCCGAAGCGGTCTTCCCCGATGAAACCTCGCCCGCTGTCTCGCAAAGCGAGGTTTCGCTGCAGTTGACCAATGCCGAGGCCCGCGCTGTCGCCGAACGCTGGCTGGTCGAGGCGCGGGTGGCGCGCGATGCCGTGCGCTTTGCCCTGCCAAAATCGGCGCTGGCCCTGGGTTCGGGCGATGTGGTGGATCTGGAGGGGGTCAGCTATCGCATCGACCGGATGGAGAACGGCGACGCCCTTCTGGTCGACGCGGTCCGGGTCGAGCCGGGCGCCTATCTGCTCGCCGATGACATCGACCTGCGCACCCTGCGCGCCTCTCCCGCCGTGGCGATGCCGGTGTTTCCCCTGTTCATGGACTTGCCCCTCCTGTCGGGCAGCGAGGATCCGCAATCGCCCCATATCGCCACCACCGCCAGTCCCTGGCCCGGCCGCGTGGGCGTCTGGAGTTCCAGCAGCGAGGCTGGCTTCAGCCTGAACCGCGAGATCGAGATCCCGGCGGTGCTGGGCGTCACGCAGACCGCCCTGACCGCCTATGCCTCGGGCCGCTGGGATGCAGGCCCGGCCCTGCGGGTCAAACTGTCGAGCGGGCAGCTGTCCTCGGCCTCGGAAAGCGATGTGCTGAACGGCGCCAATGTCGCGGTGATCGGCGACGGCTCGACCGAAAGCTGGGAGGTCTTCCAGTTCATGCAGGCCGATCTGGTGGGCCCGAACACCTATGATATCCGCCTGCGTTTGCGCGGCCAGTCGGGCAGCGACGGGGTGATGCCGGCCTTCTGGCCGGTCGGCAGCTATTTCGTCCTGTTCGACCGGGCGGTGCCGCAGATTGACCTCTCCGCCTCGGCCCGGGGCTTGAGCCGCAACTACCGGGTTGGCCAGGCCGACCGGGGCTATGCCGACCCGCGCATCGTCGCCGAAACCCTGGCGTTCAACGGCATCGGGCTGCGGCCCTATTCGGTCTCGCACCTCGAATCCTCGGGCGCCCTGGGTGGCACGATCGTTCTCCGCTGGATCCGGCGCACCCGGATCGACGGCGACAGCTGGCTCGGCGTCGAGGTGCCGCTCGGCGAGGAAAGCGAGCTCTATCAGATCGAGGTATGGCAAGGCGCCACGCAGCTGCGCCAGGAATACGCCACGACGCAAGCCTGGGCCTATACCCCCGCGATGCAGGCCGCAGACGGGGCGACCGCCGGTGTCACTCTGGCCGTGGCGCAGGTCTCCATGCGGTTCGGTCCGGGGCCCTTTGCCCGGGTCACCATGGCTTGAGACAGCTTTCGGTCGCCAGAAACGCCCTGGCGACCGTGCATTTCTCGGGGCTGTCTTGCCGCGAACTCCTGTGCTAATCTGGGTCCCCGATGAGGTGAGATCATGCCCGAAGTCAAAGCGAAATTTACGTCCATCGACCCGGTCTGGCAGCGCGTCCGCGAAGAGGCCGCCGAGGCGATCCGATGTGAGCCTTTGCTGGGTGGGCTGATCCATGCCAGCCTTCTGCACCATTCCAGCCTGGAACGTGCCTTGGCCTATCGCTTTTCGCAAAAGCTCGCCTCCAGCGAGATGAGCGAGCAGATCCTGCGCGAGATCGCGGATCAGGCCTATGAGGACGAGCCCGAACTTGGCCAGTCTGCCCGCGCCGACATCATGGCCGTCTTCGACCGCGACCCGGCCTGCCATCGCTTCATCCAGCCGATCCTGTTCTTCAAGGGGTTCCATGCGATTCAGGCCTATCGCATCGGCCATTGGCTCTGGAGCCATGGCCGCGAGGACATGGCCTATTTCGTCCAGATGCGGGTGTCCGAGGTCTTCTCGGTCGACATCCACCCGGCGGCGCGGATCGGCAAGGGCATCATGATCGACCACGCCCATGCCATCGTGATCGGCGAGACGGCGGTGGTCGGCGACAATGTCTCGATGCTGCATTCGGTGACCCTCGGCGGCACCGGCAAGGAGGACGGCGACCGCCATCCGAAGATCGGCAATGGCGTGCTGATCGGGGCCGGGGCCAAGGTTCTGGGCAATATCAACGTCGGCTACTGCAGCCGAATCGCCGCGGGTTCCGTTGTGCTGCATGACGTGCCGCACAACAAGACCGTGGCGGGTGTGCCGGCCAAGGTGATCGGCGAGGCGGGCTGTTCGCAACCCTCGATCACCATGGACCAGCTGATCGCGGATGAGATCTGAAGCGACCGCGATCTGAAACCCTCTGAATTGACAAACGGCCGGAGCGCAAGCTCCGGCCGTTTTTTAATGTCCGGAGGCCAAAGGGCGGGTTTGTCCCGCCCTAAGCCAATCAGGCCAGCATGGTGATCGGGTTTTCCAGGGCCTCGACCACGACTTTGAGGAACTCTGCCCCCAAGGCGCCGTCGATCACCCGGTGATCCACCGACAAGGTCATCGACATCACCGTCGCCACACCAAGGCTGCCATCCTTCAGCACCACAGGTTTCTTGATCCCCGCGCCCACCGCCAGAATGGCGCCATGCGGCGGGTTGATCACGGCGTCGAAGTTCTCGACCCCCATCATGCCCAGATTCGAGATCGCAAAGCTGCCACCCTGATATTCATGGGGTGCGAGCTTCTTGGTCTTCGCGCGCGTCGCGAGGTCCTTCATCTCGGCCGAAAGCACCGACAGGGTCTTCTTGTCGGCATCGCGCAGGACCGGGGTGAAGAGGCCGCCCTCGATCGCCACCGCAACCGCCACGTCCGAGGGTTTCAGCTTCAGAATCCGATCGCCGGCCCAGACCGCATTGGCATTGGGCACGGCTTGCAGGGCAATAGCACAAGCCTTGATGATGAAGTCGTTGACGCTCAGCTTCACGCCACGGCTTTCAAGGCCCTTGTTCAGTTGCTCGCGGAAGGCCATCAGCGCGTCAAGACGCACTTCGCGGCGCAGATAGAAATGCGGGATGGTCTGCTTGGCCTCGGTCAACCGGGCCGCGATGGTGCGGCGCATGCCGTCCAAGGGAACCTCGGTATACTCGCGGTCGGCATACATCTTCATCACGGTTTCCGCCGACATGCCGGTGGGCATGCCCGCCTTGGCCGGGGCGGGCGCTGCTGCTGCCGCAACCGGGGCAGGGGCTGCCGCCGCTGCCGGAGCCGCTTGCGCGCCCTCGACATCCACTTTCACGATGCGGCCATGCGGGCCAGTGCCTGCAACCTTGGTCAGATCCAGACCCTTTTCCGCCGCCAGACGACGTGCGAGGGGCGAGGCGAAGACGCGCGCCCCCTCGACCTTGGCCGCCGCCGGTGCCGCCGCTGCAACCGCAGCCACAGGAGCTGCCGCCGCAACCGGAGCCGCCGCTGCCACAGGGGCAGCCGCCGCCTTCGGCTTGTCGGACAGGCTTTCGCCCTCGTCCAGCATCACGGCAATCGCGGTGTTCACCTTCACGCCCGCCGTGCCCTCGGGCACGAGGATCGAGCCGACGATGCCTTCATCGACGGCTTCAAACTCCATCGTCGCCTTGTCGGTCTCGATCTCGGCAAGGATCTGGCCCGATTTGACCACATCCCCGACCTTGACCAACCACTTCGCCAGCGTGCCCTCCTCCATCGTGGGGGACAGCGCGGGCATCAGGATTTCAACAGCCATAATGCACCTCAGCGATAGCAGACGGATTTGACAGCGGCGACCACTTCGGCGGTCGTCACCAGGGCGAGCTTCTCAAGATTGGCCGCATAGGGCATCGGCACGTCTTTCCCCGTGCAGGTCACCACCGGCGCGTCCAGATAATCAAAGGCGCGCTGCATGATGGTCGAGGCCATGTGGTCGCCGATGGAAGCCACCGGGAAACCTTCCTCCACCGTCACGCAACGGTTGGTCTTCATCACCGAAGCCAGCACCGTGTCATAGTCGATCGGACGCAGGGTGCGCAGGTCGATCACCTCAGCCGAAATCCCGTCTTTCGCAAGGATATCCGCCGCTTCCAGCGCATACTTCATCCCGATCCCGAAGGAGACGATGGTCACATCGGTGCCCTCGCGCCAGATCCTCGCCTTGCCGAAGGGGATGGTGAAATCGGGCAGGTCGGGCACTTCGAAGCTTTGCCCATACATGATCTCGTTCTCGAGGAAGACCACGGGGTTGCGGTCGCGGATCGCGGTTTTCAGCAGACCCTTCGCATCGGCTGCCGAATAGGGCATCACGACTTTCAGGCCCGGAATGGCCGCATACCAGGCGGCGTAATCCTGGCTGTGCTGTGCACCGACCCGTGCTGCAGCCCCATTCGTTCCGCGGAACACGATCGGCGCGCCCATCTGGCCGCCCGACATGTAGTTGGTCTTCGCCGCGGAATTGAGAATGTGGTCAATGGCTTGCATCGCGAAGTTCCAGGTCATGAACTCCACGATCGGGTTCAGACCGCCCCACGACGCCCCGACGGCGATGCCGGTGAAGCCCATCTCGGTGATCGGGGTATCAACCACGCGCTTCGGGCCGAACTCGTCCAGCAGACCTTGAGAGATCTTGTAGGCGCCCTGATATTCGCCCACTTCCTCGCCCATCAGCATGACGGTCGGGTTGGCGCGCATCTCTTCGGCCATGGCCTCGCGCAAGGCTTCGCGCACGGTCATCGTCTTCATCGGCGTGCCCTCGGGCCAATCGGCCGAGGCTTTGGAAACGACAGCGACCGGCGCTGCCGGGGCCGCAGCCGCCGGCGCCGCCACAGCAGCCACCGGCGCGGCAGCAACCGGCGCCTCGGCGGGAGCAGCCTTGGCCGCCACGGTCTCGCCCTCTTCGGACATGACCAGGATCGGCGTGTTGACCTTCACGCCCGCGGTGCCTTCGGCAACCAGCAGGGCGCCGACCCGGCCTTCATCGACGGCTTCGAATTCCATCGTCGCCTTGTCGGTCTCGATCTCGGCGAGGATCTGGCCCGATTTGACCACATCGCCCACCTTGACCAGCCATTTCGCCAGCGTGCCCTCTTCCATCGTGGGCGACAGCGCCGGCATCAATACTTCAGTAGCCATTGTGTTCCCCCCTCAGGCGTAGATGTCAGTCCAAAGCTCGGTCAGGGCCGGCTCGGGGCTGTCTTTGGCGAATTCGGTCGCCGCGTTGATGGTTTCCTTGATCTCGCGGTCGATCGCCTTCAGATCCTCGTCCGAGGCCAGGCCCGCATTGATCAACAGATCGCGCACATGTTCGATGGCGTCTTTTTCCGAGCGGATTTTATCAACTTCTTCCCGCGTCCGATACTTCGCCGGGTCCGACATCGAGTGGCCCCGGTAGCGATAGGTCATCATCTCAAGGATATAGGGCCCGTTGCCGGCGCGGCAGTGCGCCACGGCCTTCTCGCCCGCAGCCTTGACGGCCAGCACGTCCATGCCGTCGACCTGTTCGCCCGGAATGCCGTAGGCGGCGCCGCGGCCAAAGAAGGTGCCCGACTTGGTCGAACGCTTGACGCTCGTGCCCATCGCATACTGGTTGTTCTCGATGACGAAGATCACCGGCAGCGACCAGAGTTCGGCCATGTTGTAGGTCTCGTAGACCTGGCCCTGGTTGGCGGCACCGTCACCGAAATAGGTGAAGGTCACATTGTCATTGCCGAGATATTTGTCGGCCAAGGCCAGACCGGCGCCCAGCGGCACCTGTGCGCCCACGATGCCGTGGCCGCCGTAGAAATGCTTCTCTTTCGAGAACATGTGCATCGAGCCGCCCTTGCCCTTGGAGTATCCCCCCTCGCGCCCGGTCAGTTCGGCCATGACGCCTTTGGCATCCATGCCGCAGGCCAGCATGTGGCCGTGGTCGCGGTAGGAAGTGATGCGCTTGTCGCCTTCCTTGGTGCAGGCCTCAAGGCCCACCACGACGGCTTCCTGGCCGATGTACAGGTGGCAGAAGCCGCCAATCAGGCCCATCCCGTAAAGCTGGCCCGCCTTTTCCTCGAATCGGCGGATCGACAGCATCTCGCGGTAGAACTTCAGCAGTTCGTCCTTCGAGACATTTGATTTAGCTGGTTCTTTCTTTGTGGCCAAGGCCGGTCCCCCCTCGCAGGCGAAAGATAGTTTAGCGTTAAACCACTTATACATCATCGGTGAAATAACGCAAAATGCTATTTTGCACCCGGGGGAAAACCCGGCGCATGCCTGCCATGCAGCCCGCGAAGGGCCGGATCGGGGACTGTTTAGCGGATCACGATCTCATCTGCGCGGACATAGCCCAGCACCGAGCGGACCTGCTCATCCAGCAGGGTCATGTCGAGGTAATCGTCCGACAGACGCAGCGTCAGGTTCTTGTAGCCGTTCAGATCGGCCAGCAGCTTGTCGCGCTCGGCGGTCAGATCCTGCATCTCGTCCGCGGTCTGCGCCTGCCGCAGCACGCCATAATCGCCCTGCACGGCAGCAAAGGTGAAATAGGCGCCCAAGGTCGCGGCGAGGGCGAAGTACATCATGCTGCCCAGACGCGGGCGGCTTGAAGTCAGGGGGAATATGGTGCTGTTCATCTGCTGCCTCATGCCCCTTTTGCCGGGGCTTGCCTGCAGAATGCCATGCAGAGGCCGGAAATCCAAGGCATTTCTGCACCCGGCTCAGGGCTGATACTGCACCTTTGTGTCAAAGGTCCCGCTGACATCATGGCAGGCGCCGCCCGGCACCCGTACCGCCGGGCTATGGTCCACCGGACAAAGCCGCGCGGTGAAATGCCCCGTGACATGGCCATAGCCGGAGGTGGCGGCAGGGTCTTCCTTGGTGAAGCTGTCAAGCGTGACCGTGGCCTTGCGCGCGGCCGAACTCAGGCGCGGGCCCTCGCGGTCCTTGGTCGCAGGGATCTCGACCAGCGTGTAAAGCCCCTTCGACCCGGATTTGGGCGCCGCGTCAAACAGCGTGGTCAGCCACAGCTTGCCCACCTCGGCATCGGGGTTTGCGTCGGGATAGGCGCTGAGCGTGAAATGCGGCTTCTCGCCCTGGCTGTCAAACCAGGCCGAGGCGTCAAAGGCGCCCACCGAGAAATCATAGGTGGTAAAAACCGTCGTCCCCTCGGGGCCGGTCAGGGTGACCTCACCCATCTTCGGCGGATAGCCGGGCGGCAGTTGCTCCGCCTCCATCGGGGGGCTGGTCGTGTCGGCCAGGCAGGGCAGGGCCAAGAGGGGCAAAAGCGCCGTCAGAAAAAACCGCATAAATCTCTCACAGAATCAAAAGGGTCCGGGAAGCATCCTCCCCGGACCCGCGCCTTGCGGTCAAGCGGCCACAGCCTGTTTCAGTCGGCCTTGCCCTTGTAGATGTCGATCAGGCTTTGCAGCAGGGCCAGCGCCTCGGCGCGCGGACGCTGGAAGCTGTTGCGCCCGATGATCGAGCCGTTGCCGCCGCCGTCGCGGATCGCGCGGGCGTCATCCAGCACCGAGTCCGTGCCCTTGGCCGCACCGCCCGAAAACACGATCAGCCGGCGCCCGTCGAACGAGGAGCGCACGCATTCGCGCACCCGGTCGGCCTGGGTGGCCAGGGGGATCTTGCCGGCTTCAAAGGCCTTCTTCGCCTCGGGCTGGCTCAGCACGGCGGTCGAAAGCTTGACCTTGATGATATGCGCACCCAGCAGTGCCGCGATATGGGCGGCATAGGCGGTCACGTCAGCGGCGGTTTCGCCATCCTTGTCGAGGTCTTCGCCGCGCGGATAGGACCAGATCACCGAGGCGATGCCCTTGGCCGCCGCCTCGCGCCGCATCTCGGCGATGTCCGAGAACATCTCGAGGCTGACCGAAGAGGCCGGATAGATCGTGAAACCGATGGCCGAACAGCCCAGACGCAGGGCGTCATCGACCGAAGCGGTGATGGCCTGCGTCTTCGGCGCCTTGCCCGGCATCAGCGAGTTCGACGAGTTCACCTTCAGGATCGTCGGGATCTGGCCGGCGAAAGTATCGGCGCCAGCCTCCAGCGGGCCGATCGGGGCGGCATAGGCCGACAGGCCCGCGTCGATCGCCATCTGATAGTGGTAATGCGGGTCATAGGCCGCCGGATTGACCGAGAAGGACCGCGCCGGGCCGTGTTCAAAGCCCTGATCGACCGGAAGGATGATCATCTTGCCGGTGCCGCCGAGCTTGCCCTCGCTGAGGATGCGGGCAAGGTTTGCCTTCACGCCGGGGGTTTCGCCTTCGTAATTGGACAGGATCTTCTGAACGATCCGGGTGGTGCGCATCTGGGGCTCCCTCGCAATGTATGTCGCGGTCTTTATCGGTGGAGAGGCTGCGGCTGGCAACATTGGTTTTGCGCTAACACTCGCAAAACATGACGACTTTGTTCCGGTTGCGGCGAAAGAGCGCAAGGGTTAAGTCAGGATATGACCAATGCTGACCCCAAACGCCTGATCCGCATTGCCCGGCAAGCCGGTGGCGCCGAGCCATCCGCCGAGCCGCCGCCCGAGCCTTTGAACCTGGGCCACCGCGTGCGCGAGCTGCGCAAGGCGCGCGGCTGGACGCTGGATCAGGCCGCAACCCAGGCCGGCCTCGCGCGCTCCACCCTGTCCAAGATCGAAAACGGCCAGATGTCGCCGACCTATGACGCGGTGCGCAAACTGGCCGAGGGGTTGAATATCTCGGTGCCGCAACTGTTCACGCCGGCGGCCAAGGCCCAGGTCTCGGGCCGGATGGCGGTGACGAAGTCGGGCACCGGCCAGGCCCATGCGACGGCGACCTATGAACATGAACTGCTGGCGGGAGGGTTGTCGCGCAAGCAGATGCTGCCCTACCGCGCCACGATCCGGGCCCGGTCGATGGAGGATTTCGAAGGCTGGGTCCGCCACGAGGGCGAGGAATTCCTCTATGTCCTGACCGGGGTCGTCCGACTTTTTACCGAGTTCTACGAACCCGTCGACCTGCGCCGCGGCGACAGCGCCTATTACGACGCGACCATGGGGCATAATGTGATCAGCCTGTCGGAAGAGGATGCGACCATCCTCTGGGTCACGTCGCTGACCTGAGCCGCCCTGCACCCGCCGTGGAAGCGGGGGGGTTCACACCCCCCACTCCGCAGTTTCTTCGGTGATACGCACCAAACTGCTGCGTACCCCGTGGGATATTTATGGACCAATGAAGGGGGAACGGGGAAGGCGCTTCAGCCGCCCAACCAGCTGCCGACCCGGTTGGCGCCCGAGGAAATATCCTGGCCGAAGCCCGAGATGGTGTTGCAGCCGGCAAGCGCCGTCAGAAGGGCGATGATCATCAGTTTCTTCATGGTCTGCCTCATGGTCTTGTTTTTTGGTTTCTTACTTCTGATACCACCAGAGATCCGGCAGGAAACCCAGCCAGTCGCCATAGAGGGCCACATAGGCGGGATGGTGCAGGTCCTTCTTGTGCGCCAGATGGGCGACATCGGAGTACCAGAACGGAATCACATATCTGCCCGTGGTCAGTACCCGGTCAAGAGCCTGGACGGCCGTGGTGAAATCCTCGCGGTCTTTTGATGTGACCATGGTCGCGATCAGCCCGTCCACCGCGGGCGAGGCGACGCCCATCCAGTTGCGCGAACCTTCCGTCGCAACCCCCGCCGAGCCCCAGTAGAGCGTCTGCTCATTGCCCGGGCTCAGCGACAGCGAGCGGATGTAATGCGTCATGTCGAAATTGTAGCTGTTGGTGCGCTGCTTGTACTGGGTCGAATCGACCAGCGTGACCGAAGCCGCGATGCCGAGGTTCTTCAGCGCCTCGATATAGATGTTCACGGCCGAGATCGTGTCGCTTTCGCCATTGGCCAGCAGAATCTCGAAGGTGAAGGCCTTGCCCGCGGCATCCTTCAGCACGCCGTCCTGAATGGTCCAGCCCGCCGCCTCCAGAAGCTTGGTCGCCTTGCGCAGATTGGCACGGTTGGCCTCCGACCCGTCTGAGACGGGCAGGGCATAGCCCTCCAACGCGCCGGGCAGGAGACTGTCCTTGTAGGGTTCCAGCAAGGCCGCGACCTTGGGGCTGGCGGGATCGGCCACATGGCCCGAGAGGTCGGAGTTGTCGAAATAGCTCTGGATGCGCGGGTTGGCGCCGCCGCTGAGGGTCTGGTTGACCAGTTCGAAGTTGAAGGCGTCGATCAGCGCCTCACGGACCCGCCAATCGGCAAAGATCGCCCGGCGGGTGTTGAAGACCAGCCCGTCGATGCCCGAGGGGCGCTTGTGGGGGATATCTTCCTTGACCACCTCGCCGGACTGGACGGCGGGGAAGTCATAGCCACTGGCCCATTTCGCGGCATTGGTTTCGCGGTAGAGGTCGATGTCGCCCGACTTCAGCGCCTCGATGATCACGGTCGGGTCGGTGAAATAGATGTACTTGAACCCGTCGAAATTCCACTGCCCCTTGTTGAAGGGCAGATCCTTGCCCCACCAGTCGGGGTTCTTCTTGAAGGTGATGAAATTGCCCGCCTCGACCTTGTCCACCACATAGGGGCCGGAGCCGGTGACCGGGGTCAGCGAGGAGGCGGTGAAATCCTTGCCCTCCCACTGCGCCTTTTCCAGGATCGGGCGCAGGCCCAGCAGCAAGGGCATCTCGCGATCGGCTTGCGTGAAGGTGAAGCGGACCGAGCGCGGGCCGGTCTTGGTGGCGCTGGCCACCTTTTTCCACGCCGCCGCGTAGCGCGGATTGCCGATCGTGCCGAGCGTCTCCATCGACCAGAGCACATCCTCCACCGTCACCGGATTGCCGTCCGAGAATCGCGCCCCATCACGCAAGGTAAATTCTGCGTATGAGCGGGCCTCATCAGTGTCGATCGATTCGGCCAGAAGCCCGTACAGCGAGAAGGGCTCGTCATAAGAACGGCCCATAAGTGTCTCCACCGTAAGGGTAGAAATCGCCGCCGGGGCGCTGCCCTTGGTGATGAAGGGGTTGAGCGAATCGAAACTGCCCGGCTCGCCGAAAGTCATGGTTCCACCCTGCGGTGCGGCGGGATTCGCCTGGGGCATGGACACAAAATCGGGTGGAAGGGCAGGCTCGCCATACATAGCTATGCCATGGCGCGGCTCGCTTGCGGCCGAAATCGGCAGCGCAAGGGCCCAAAGGCCAAGGCAGGCCGCAAAGGCGCGCACCACGCTTGCGGCCTTGAAATCCTGAGTGACAGCGAGGGGCATCGGCGACATTCCTTCAACAAACCGTCAGAGGACGGGGGATTGCCGCGACCCTAAGGCGCGCCCGCCACCTTTTCAAACCTTTAGCTTGAACCGCGATGGCAAGAGGGCTATAACAAACTCACTGCTCGATAGGTTTCTTGCCTGTATGAAACCTGCCTCAACGACTTAACGCCGGCCTCGCGCCGGCGTTTTTTTATGTCCCGGGGTCGGGGAGGGCGGGCCGCGCCCAGGGCGCTGCCGGGCCTTGCCATTTCCTGTGCGCTTGCAGCATTCTGCCGGCAATGCAGCACAGGAGAAGACCATGACCCTCGCAGGCAAACTGGCCGTCATCACGGGTTCGAATTCCGGCATCGGCCTTGGCGTGGCCGAGGCTCTGGCCGGCGCGGGCGCGGATGTGGTGTTGAACTCCTTCACCGACCGACCCGAGGATCACGCCCTGGCCGCCGATCTGGCCCGGCGGCATGGCGTGACGGTGCGCTACATTGCGGCGGACATGTCGAACGGTCAGGCCTGCCGCGATCTGGTGGCGGCGGCGGGGGCGGTCGATATCCTCGTCAACAACGCCGGGATCCAGCATGTGGCCCCGATCGAGGATTTCCCGGCCGCCATGTGGGACCGCATCATCGCGATCAACATGTCCTCGGCCTTCCACACCACGGCGGCGGCGCTGCCGGGGATGAAGGCGCGCGGCTGGGGAAGGGTGATCAACGTGGCCTCGGCGCATGGCCTGACGGCCTCGCCCTTCAAATCGGCCTATGTGACGGCCAAGCACGGCGTGGTGGGCCTGTCCAAGACCACGGCGCTGGAGGTGGCGGGGATGGGGATCACCGCCAATGCGATCTGTCCGGGCTATGTGCTGACCCCGCTGGTCGAGGCGCAGATCCCCGACCAGATGGCAGTGCACCACATGGACCGCGAAACGGTGATCCGCGAAGTCATGCTGCTGCGCCAACCCTCGCGCCAGTTCGCCACCGTGGAACAGATTGGCGGCACGGCGGTCTATCTCTGTTCACCCGCAGCCGATCAGGTGACCGGTACGACGATCAGCATCGACGGCGGCTGGACGGCGCTCTGAGCCCCATCCTCTGATCCAGAGGCGCGCCTGCGGCGCAAGTTTTATCCTCGCCTCTGGCCTGCGGCCAACCGGCTCAGGCGATGCCTCCCGCGGGAGTATTTCGGCAGAGGGCAAAGGGCTCAGGGCTTGGGGACCGGGTAGACCAGCCCGCCAGAGGCCACCAGCTTGGCGGCGTCTTCGGGCAGCAGGTCCAGCGGGATCACATCCTCGCGCCGCACGAAGACGACAAAGCCGGAGGTGAAGGGTGTCAGGCCGATGAAGACGGCGATGACATCGGGGCCGAGCTTGTCGGCGATTTCCCCCTTCGGGCGCGAGGAGATCAGTCCCAGCGTCCAGACCCCGGGGCGGGGGAATTCGACCAGGCAGGTCTTGTCGAAGGAGGCTTCCGATTTGTTGAACACCGTCTCGGCCACCTGTTTCAGGGCCGAATAGAGCGAGCGCACCACGGGCATCCGGTCGACCAGCAGGTCAAGCCGCCCCAGCACGGTGCGCCCGATCAGCCCCTTGGCGACCCAGCCCATGAAGGTGGTGAAGGCCAGAAACACCACGACCCCGACACCGCGGATCGGAAAGGCATGGCCGGGGCCGAAGAAGCGCTGGGTCAGTTCCTGCGGATGGTACTCCTCGGGGATCAGCGGCAGGATCCAGCCGTCGAGATAGCCGATCACCGCCCAGATCAGGTAGATCGTCAGCGCGATCGGCAGCACCACGACCAGCCCGGTCAGGAAGGAGGAGCGCAGGCCCGCCACCAGGCTCTTGCGGCGCAGTGTCAGCTTTTCGGACATGGCAATCCCCCTCGGGCCGCGACCCGGCCACTTCGCACCCGCGGCATTGCTAGCGCAACTTCGCAGCCCATAGAAGCGCCGCTTTCACTTCACCCGACCCAAATATCCACGGGAGGGTCTGGGAGGGCAGTCAGCCCTCCCAGCCGGGTCCGCCGAGCGCCCCCCGGGCCGGGCCAGGCGCCTATTTTGCAGGCATATCCACCAGCGCCCGGGCAATAGCGGCCGCAAGGCGGGCGTTGTTCATCACAAGGGCGATGTTGGACTCCAGCGATCTGCCCGCCGTCAGCTCGAAGATTCGCTGCAAGAGGAATGGCGTGACGGCCTTGGCGGCGATGCCCTGCTCCCGCGCCTCGCGCAGCGCCTGCTCGATCACCGGACCGATCTCGGCGCGGGGGATCTCGGCCTCGACCGGGATCGGATTGGTCACCAGCTGGCCACCCGCGACCCCGAGTTGACCGCGCAGCCGCTGGGCGGCGGCGATCCCGGCCGCCGTATCCATCCGCAGGGGCGCCTTCAGCCCCGAGGAGCGCGACCAGAAGGCCGGGAAATCGTCCTGGCCATAGGCGATCACCGGGACGCCGTGGGTTTCCAGCACCTCCAGCGTCTTGGGCAGGTCGAGGATCGCCTTTGCCCCTGCCGCCACCACCGTCACGGCGGTGCGGGAAAACTCCAGAAGGTCGGCGGAGACATCGAAGCTCTCCTCCGCCCCGCGGTGCACGCCGCCGATGCCGCCGGTGGCGAAGACCTCGATCCCGGCCAGTTCGGCGCAGATCATCGTGGCGGCCACCGTGGTGGCGCCGGTCCGGCCGAGGGCGAGGCAGGCGGCCAGATCGGCGCGCGAAAGCTTCATCACATCCTTCGCCTGACCCAGAGCCTCAAGTTCCGCCGCGGTCAGACCGATATGGATACGGCCGCCCATCACCGCGATCGTGGCGGGGACGGCGCCGGACTTGCGGACCTCCGCCTCGACCGCGCGGGCGGTTTCCACATTCTGCGGCCAGGGCATGCCATGGGTGATGATGGTGGATTCGAGCGCCACCAGCGGGCGCCCCTCGGCGCGGGCTGCGGCCACTTCGGGCGACAGGGTCAAAAGCGCATTCAGTTGGGTCATGAACCGACCTCCTTGGAGACATAATCGGCGGCGGCCTTCAGCGCCGCAGCAAGCGCGGCAGCAGGGTCCGCGCCCCGGACTTCGGCCACGATATGCGCGGCCATGAAGGTATCGCCCGCCCCGGTCACACGGCTGACCATGACCTGCGGCGGGCTGGCGGCGATGACGCCCGAACCGGCGCGCCCCTCGGCGCAGGGCCTGCCGCCGTCGGTGACCAGCACCCGGTTGGCCCCGCGCGCCAGAAGCGCCGCGGCAGCCTCGGGGGCGGTGGCCACATCGGCATGCGACAGAAGCCGCGCCTCTTCCAGGTTGACGTAAAGCGTGGCGCCGGGATGGCGCAGCAGGGGGGTCAGCCGTTCTGCCTTGCCGGGCGAGGCCGGGGCGATGCGCAGATCGGCGCGGGCGAACAGCGGTGAGCCCGCGATATCGGACAAGAGCGCCTCGGTCAGGTTGCCGTCGAGGGCGATGAGGCCTGCCCAGGGCGCGGCCTCCGACCCGAGGCTGCCATCCGCCAGGGGCCGCAGGATCTTGGCCCCGGCGGCCTCCAGCGAATGGGCGTCGGCCACGGCGGCGATCAGGCCATTGGCGCCCTCGATCGCCATATAGCGGTCGGTCGGCAGATCGTCGGAGCGGTAGGCATGCGCCGTCTCCAGCCCCAGACGGGCGCAGGCGGCCAGAAGCTCCTCGCCCTCGGCATCGCGGCCAATCGCGGTCAACAGGGCAGGGCGCAGGCCAAAGCGGGCCAGCGTCATCGCGATGTTCATCGCGACCCCGCCGGGCAGCCGCGTGATGCGGCCCGGCACGTCGCCGCCCAGCCGCAGCGCCGCAGGGGTGCGCCCGATGATGTCCCACAGGACCGAGCCGATGCAGAGGATGTCAGGTGGTGTGTTCATCCCCGCGTGGTGCCAAGCCTTGCTGCGGAAAGCAAGGTTGCGCCGCGCAAGAACAGGCGACTCCGCGGCAAAAATCGGTTAGACTGGCGCGATCACCCACCTGCAAACGGTCACCCGCCGTGCGCCTGCCCAAGGGGGCGCCCCGCTGCGCCAAAAGGGCAAGGCCGGCCTGACGTGGAGGACGCGCCTTGACCCATACCCGCAGCACCATCCTCAGGCATCGGTTCGGCGACGGCATCTGGCTGACCGACGCCGGCATCGAAACCGTCCTGATCTTTCAGGAAGGGCTGGATCTGCCGCAATTCGCCTCCTTCCCCCTGTTGCAGCAAGACACCGGCCGTGCCGCAATCCGGCGCTATTTCGACACCCTGCTGGATGAGGCCAAGGCGCAGGGCAGCGGCTTTGTGCTCGACACCGCGACCTGGCGGGCAAGCCAGGGCTGGGCCACGGCACTTGGCCTGACACCCGAAGAGATCGACCACGCCAACCGCGCCGCCGTGGCCTTTGCCAGCGATCTGAGCAGCGCGCGGCCCGAACAGGCGATCCTGATCAACGGGGTTCTGGGCCCGCACGGCGATGCCTATGCCCCCGACCGCGTGCTTTCGCCGGACGAGGCGCAGGATTACCACGCCCGCCAGATCGCCGTGCTGGATGACGCGGGCGTCGATCTGGTTTCGGCCATGACGATTTCTTCGACCGGCGAGGCGATCGGCATCGCCCGCGCCGCGCAGGAGATCGGCTGCCCGGTCGTCCTCTCCTTCACGGTGGAAACCGACGGGCGGCTGATCTCGGGCAAGACCCTGGCCGAGGCGATTGCCGAAACTGACGCTGAAACCGCGGGCTTTCCCCTGTGGTACGGCATCAACTGCGCCCATCCCGACCATTTCCGCGCTACTCTGACAGGCGACTGGGTCCAGCGGATCGGCGTGCTGCGCGCCAATGCCTCGCGCCTGAGCCATGCCGAGCTCGATGCCGCCACGGCGCTCGATGCTGGCGACCCGGCCGGCCTTGCGGAGGATTACCGCAGCCTTCTGGACCTGATGCCGGGCCTGCATGTGCTGGGCGGCTGCTGCGGCACCGACCTGCGCCACGTCGCGGCCATCGGGGCCGCCTGCCTGCATCACCCCGCGCCGCGCGCAGCCTAGGCAGACAGGAGCGCAAGTGTCGACCGGAATTGCCGTGCCCCCCGCCTTGCCCAAAGCCTTGCCGTCCTATCTGGCCGACCTGCACGCCCACAACGCGCGTGACTGGTTCGAGGCGCACCGCGAGTCCTATGAGACGCTCTGGCTGCGCCCCGCGCTCGACCTTGCCGCGGCCCTTTCGGGGCCAGCGGCGGCGCTGGGGCTGACGGCGGTGCCCAAGCTCAACGCCTCGGTGCGGCGGATCAACCGGGATGTGCGGTTCTCAACGGACAAGGCGCCCTATCACACAAGACTGCATCTGATCCTGTCCACCGGACCCACCTTCAACAAGGGGCCCGGCGTCCACCTGATCGTGTCGGAGCGCGGCTTTGGCTTTGGCGCCGGCCATTACGGCATCCCGCCCGATGCCCTGGCCCGGATCCGCGCGGCCTTCTGCGAGCCGGAGGAACGGGAGGCTTTCCTGCGCCTTCTGGCCAGGGTCGCGGGGCAGGGGGCCGAGCTGACCCCGCCCGATCTTGCCAAGGTGCCCAAGGGCCTGCCCTCCGGCGCGGACTGGGACCATCTTCTGTGCCGCAAGCATCTGGTAGCCCGCACGCCGGACCACCGGCCCCATCCGGACTGGCTGTTCACGGCCGATTGCGTGCCGAGCCTCATCGCCATCGTGGCCGATCTTGCGCCCTTTGCCCTGTGGCTGGCCCGGTTTTCCGCCTAACATGGCGCTTGCATCTCGGGGGAGGGTGCAGTAACAGCCCCTCACTTCACAGGCAGATGCGGGCCTTGGGGGGAGAAATCCCTCACGGTCCACCGGTTGGGGAAACCCTGAATCATCTGCTGCGGCGCAAACCGGAAAAGGAAATGGACATGGCGCTTCCCGATTTCACCATGCGTCAGCTTTTGGAAGCTGGCGTTCACTATGGTCACCAGACCGCCCGTTGGAACCCCCGCATGGGCGAGTTCATCTACGGCGATCGCAATGGCATTCACATCCTCGATCTGACCCAGACCGTGCCGATGCTCGACGCGGCGCTGAAAGCCGTGCGCGACACCGTCGCCAAGGGCGGCCGGATCCTGTTCGTGGGCACCAAGCGTCAAGCTCAGAAGTCGATCGCTGAATCGGCTGAAAAGTGCGCGCAGTACTACATGAACCACCGCTGGCTCGGCGGCACGCTGACCAACTGGAAAACCATCCAGAACTCGATCGCCCGCCTCAAGGCGCTGGACGAGATCCTGGCTGGCGGGGCCGAAGGCCTCACCAAGAAAGAGCGTCTGAACATGGAACGCGAACAGGGCAAGCTGCAAGCTTCGCTCGGCGGCATCCGTGAAATGGGCGGCACGCCGGACCTGCTCTTCGTCATCGACGTTGGCAAAGAGGCCCTGGCCATCACCGAAGCCAAGAAGCTGGGCATCCCGGTCGTCGGCATCGTTGACACCAACAACTCGCCCAAAGACGTGGATTTCATCATCCCCGGCAACGACGACGCCAGCCGCGCCATCGCGCTGTACTGCGACCTCGTGTCCCGCGCTGCGCTGGACGGCATGACCGCCCAGATGGGTGCGGCCGGTGTCGACCTCGGCGCGCTGGACGAAGCTCCGGTTGAAGAAGCCGTGGCCGAAGCCTGATCTTCCTTGGCTCCGCGAGCCATTGCGGGGCCAGCTTCATAATTCTGGTATCGGGCGGGGGTAAATCCCGCTCGCTGCCATTTCAGGAACATGGAGACTAACATGACCGTCACCGCACAAATGGTGAAAGAGCTGCGCGAAACCACCGGCGCAGGCATGATGGACGCCAAGAAGGCGCTGGTTGAAACCGAAGGCAACATGGAAGCCGCCGTCGACTGGCTGCGCACCAAGGGCCTGGCGAAAGCCGCCAAGAAGGCCGACCGCGTCGCCGCCGAAGGCCTTGTCGGCGTGGCCGTGTCCGATGGCCGCGGCGTGGCTGTCGAGATCAACTCGGAAACCGACTTCGTCGCCAAGAACCCCGACTTCCAGGCTCTGGTCCGCGAAGTGACCCGCGTCGCGCTGGAAACCGGTGAGAACATCGAAGTCCTGCGCGCCTCGCACCTCAACGGCGAGCCGGTCGAGACCGCGATCAACGGCGCCATCGCCCGCATCGGCGAGAACATGACCCTGCGCCGCATGCACGTTCTGGAAGGCGACACGGTTGTGTCCTATGTCCACAACTCGGCCACCGACGGCATGGGCAAGATCGGCGTTCTGGTCGCTCTGAAGGGCGACGCTGCCAAGGCGCAGGAAATCGGCAAGCAATTCGCGATGCACATCGCCGCGACCTCGCCGCTGTCCCTGTCGGAAGCGACGCTCGACCCGGTCGTGGTTGAACGCGAACTGGCCGTGCAAACCGCCAAGGCGCTGGAAGAAAACGCCTCTTCCGCCAAGCCGAAGCCCGATGCCGTGATCCACAACAACATCATCCCGGGCCGCATGAAGCGCTTCCTGTCGGAGAACACCCTGCTGGGTCAGCAGTTCGTGATCAACCCCGACGTGACCGTGGAACAGGCTGCCAAGGACGCTGGCGTTGAAATCACCGGCTACGCCCGCGTGATGGTCGGCGAAGGCGTGGAAAAAGAGAAAGAAGACTTCGCCGCCGAAGTGGCGAAGATGGTTCAGGCTTAAGTTTCAAGGGCTTGAAGCCGGGCAGGGGCCTCGCCCCCGCCAAGGCGACAGAAGGGTCGGAGGTCTCCTCCGGCCCTTTTTCATGGCAAGAAGACGTAGACCCCTGCCGCCACCGCGATGCCGAACAGCGTCGGGATCAGAAAGCGCATCCCGATCACCGGCCGCCCGATCCAGGCCGCGATCAGCGCCTTGGAGCAGGAATTGACCGCCACCGCGATCAGGATCGCCGTGGCCGAGGCCTGCGGGTCGCCCGCCATCCGCGCCGAAGAGATGGTGATCGCATCAACATCGGCAATCCCGGACACCGCCGCCACGATGTACAACCCCGCCGTGCCGAACTGGCGCTGCACGAGGCCTGCCACCAGAATGACCACCGCAATCACCCCGGCCATCCGCAAGGCACCCATCAGGTCCAGCGGGCTGCGGATCCCCAGCTCGGGCGTGGCCTGGTCGCCCGGAGGGTGATCGGCAGAGGCGCGCGCCATCCAGACCGCAATCGCCAGCGAGGTTAGAACCCCGGCCAGCATCGGCGGCAGCAGAATGGGCAAAAGCCCGGCCCGCAGCACCAGAGCCAGCACCAGAACCCGCAGCTGCATGACGATCCCCGCCACCAGCATGCCGGCCACCAAAAGCCGGGCAGGGGTGCCGGACGACACCGCCATCCGCGCCAGACTCGCCGTCGTCGCAGTCGAGGAGGCCAGCCCGCCCGCCGCCGCCGTCACCAGCACGCCCCAGCGCGGCCCCAGCCCCCGCACCGCGATATAGCCGAGGAACGAGACCCCGGCGATCATCGTGGCCATCACCCAGATTTCGCGCAGGTTGAGCAGATCCCAGGGGTCGACCGGCTTTTCCGGCAACAGGGGCAACAGAAGGAAGGCCATCGCCAGCAGGATCAGACCGCCGCGGATCTCGGCCGCGGTCAGTGCCTTGACCCAAGCATGCAGCACCTCGCGCAGCGCCATCAGCCCGGCCGCCACGATCGCCACCGCCACCGACACCTGCATCTCGCCAAGTGCTGACAGCACGCCCAAAAGGAAGGTCAGAAGCCCGGCGAGGGTCGATGTCACGCTGGTGCTGCCGCTCGCCGCACTCTCGCGCCATTCAAACCCGGCAAAGACCGCGGCAAAGGCCAGGAACACCGCAGAGACCAGCACCACGCCGGCCGTCGGACCCAGACTTTGCCCCAGAACGCCGCTGACCCCGCCCATCAGCCCGGCCAGCGCATAGCTCCTGATCCCCGAGGCATCCCGTTCCGGACCACCAGCCCGCAAATCCCAGCCGCGCTCGATCCCGGTCAGAAGCCCGATGCCAAGGCTGACGCCCAGCCGCATGAAGATGTCCAGATTTTCCATGCGGCATTATGAAACCTTCCCCCGACGCTGTGCAATGGGGCAGGGCAGCCGGATTGACCCCACCCGCAACTTGCCAGACAGTGTCGTCTTGTCAGGTCTGGCCTGTGTCGGGTCCGCTGGGCAGGATCTGGGGTCTTGGAGGAAAGCGATGAAATGTGCGGTGATTGGGACGTCCAACAGCCTGATGAAGCAGAACTATCTGCTGGCGCTGCGCAAGATCTCTCATATCGCCGCCTTTGACAATTTCTCGGTCGGCGGCAGCCCGAACATCCTTCTGCCCTATGTGCTGAGCCAGCACGACCTGTCCTCCTATGGCCTGGCCTTGCTGGAAACCAGCGTGAACGATGTCTGGCTGATCCGCTCCGGCGCCATCTCGCAGGACCGGGTGGCGCGCTATCTGATCGACGCGGTGGTGTACCTCAAGGAGCGCGGCATCCGCCCGGTGATCCTGATCCTCCCGGTCAACAGCGAGGTCCCCGAGATTGCGCTTCTGCGCCAGATGCTGCGCCAGATCGCCGCCGAGCAGAAGATCCCGCTGCTCGACGGTTATGCGGTGCTTGATACCCTGCGCCAGATCGCCACCTGTCCCGCCGGGGCGCTGTTCGCCGATGCCAGCCACGTCGCCCCCGATCTGGCCGAGATCATCGCCTGCCGCCTGCAATCCGTGCTGGAAACCGTCACGCCCGAGACGCGCAGCCTCAAGCGCACCCGGGCCTATCCGTACCGATTCCTGCCTGCGGAAGGGGGCAGCCCGGTCGCCCGGCAGAACTCGCTCTTCCAGAAAACCTATGTCCGGCTGACCGAGGATCAGTCGATTGCCTTCGATTTTGACACGCCACAGGAACTGATCGGCTTTGCCGTCAATGTCACCGCCTGTTCGGCCCTGGTCGAGGTCACCAGTGATACCGGCGAGACGCGCCATTTCGACTTTCGCTTCGCCGGTATCCCGGAAAACCAGATCCTGTCCTTCTTTCACTCGCTCGCGCCCAATCCCCAGCCTTTCACCGCCCGGCGGATCACCTTGCGGGTCTGTCGCCGCGACGAAAGCCCCGCGGCGCCGATCCTGCTGGCCCATGCCAAGAACAGCGCACTCAATGCCGCCGAGTTGGAGTTCGAGGGCCTGATCCTGCGTGAGGGTCCCGCGGTCGAGGCGTTTCCCTTTGCCGCCAACCCGCAGCCGATCCCGCCCGTGCTGCTGTCCGGTGCCGAACGGCTGCTGGCAGAGCGTCTTGGCAAGGCAGCGCCGGTGCCAAGCGCGGGCGGCAAGCCTCTGGTCGCCCAGCTTTTCCCGGCAGGCCGCGATTATGCCGCCGACCGGCGCGCCGATCTGTTGCGTGACATCGGCCAAATGCTGGTCGCCGCCAACCAACGCACCGCCGCCTTGCGCATCCTGTCCGAAGCGCAGGCCGACCGACCCGCGGGGGCCCATATCCAGCAGCTCCTGCGCGAGGCTGCAGCCCTTGGCGACGACGGGGCGCAATAGCGATAAAAACCAGCATGCAGTGCCGGACGGGAGCGCGTCGGTCGCCTATGGGTAAATATCCGATAATCTATATTATGTAAAATATGTAACTAGGAGCGGTTGCGGCGAAGGATATAGATATCCATGATCCAGCCATGCGATGCCCGGGCCGCAGCGCGGGTTTCGATGATCCTGGGGCCGACTTCGGCCAGATCGCCGGCAAGGATGATCTCTTCCTTCATCCCGACATAGGCGCCCCACCAGATGGAAATGCCTTTCGGATCAAGCGCCTGGAAGGAGCACTTGCCATCCAGCATGATGACCAGCGTGTCAGCGCCATCGGGCCAACCCTCCAGCAGCTGGCGACCGGTGGTGATGGTGACGGCCTCGCCAATCTCGTTCAACGGCATCGCATGGGCCGCGGTCAGCGCCTGGATCGAGGTGATGCCGGGCACCACGGTGACCGTCACATCGCTCAGACGCGCCGCGATGCGCAGCGTGCTGTCGTAAAGCGACGGATCGCCCCAGACCAGCAGCGCCACCGATCCAGCCGGATGCGCGGCCATCGTCGCTTGCCAGACCGCGGCGATCGCGTCGTGCCAGTCGTTGACGCCGGTCTGATAGCTCGGGTTTGCGGCATCGCGCACCGGCAGGTCAAACTCGACGATCTGCACCGCGGGGTTCGTCACCACCTCGGCGCAGATCGCGCGGCGCAGCTCGGCCAGATCGGCCTTGCTGTCGCCTTTTCTCGGGATCATCACCAGATCGACGGCATTGAGCGCCTTGACCGCCTGAAGCGTCAGATGGTCAGGGTTGCCGGTGCCGATGCCGATCAGGGTCAGATGTCTCACTTGGCCGGCTCCTGATGCCAGAATTTCAACACCAGACTGCCCAGCACCGCCCAGGTCACCAGACCCACGCCCAGCGAGCGCGCGGCGAAGGACGAGGCGAGTTCGGGCGGCACCACGCCGCCAAAGCCCTCCATCTCCGGTGCGCCCCAGACATGCGGTGCCGCCAGCACCACAAGCCCAAGCGCCCTTTGCCAGACAGCGCTGCCATAGGCCATGAACCACAGGCCGATGAGCGTGCAGATGGCCGTGGCGGCCCACCAGATCTGGCGCGAATCCAGATCGGCGGCGGGCGTGCCCGGCAGTTCCGGTTCAAGCCCAAGCGCCGGCATCAGCTGGAAGGCCATGAAGCCCGCAAGACCCCAAAGCAGGCCCTGTGTCGGGCCAAGTGTCAGGCCCAAACCTTCGGCCAGCTGAATACCAGCCACCAGGATCAGCCCATAACCGCAATAGACCAGCACCGTGAAAAGCACCGTCAGAAGGTGGCGCTGGACAGGAGAAGTCTCTTCCCCTGCCCCATGGTCGTGCCCAGCCGCATGATCATGCCCAGCCTCTTCGGTTGCGGGCAACGTCGGTTCCGCTTCGGTAGGGCTTACGGCATGGTCATGTGAGGAGTCAGTCGCAACACCTTGAAAATGCACAAGCTCGCCCGATTCATAGCGCTCGGCCAGCAGGATTTTAGGTTCGACCAAAAGATATTGCAGCAGGGCGCAAAGCAACCCCGCCGCAAAGCCAGCGACCAACGCGCTGGACAACAAATGTTTCATATCAGGAAGGTGCCTGCCTCAGTGGCAGGGAAACCCGGTCGAGTGGCGCGCGTCATGGGCGGCGTCATGCAGGGTCTGGCTGTGGGCAAAGCCCGCCGCGAACACCAGCGTCGCGCCAACCAGCGCCACGAAAATCGACTGCATCAGCACGGAAGAGCGGGCAGCGGTTTGGGTCAACATCATCTTCATCTCCTGTAGCCGTCACACCCGACGGCCCTTGTTTCATCCACGCAGGGCCGGTCTCCTGACTCGCGGGTCACAGCAGCCTTCCGCCTTCCCAACGGTTTCCCGTCAGTGGCATCTGGAGGCCGCTCGCCGCATACAGTCGCGGGGGCGGTTGCGGTTTGGGATGCCCCTTCGGGTCCATCCTTCCGCATTCCCGTTTCAGTCCCGGCACTTTGTGCATGGGACACCTTGCCCCTTCATTTGGCAGGGAATCTCCCCTTGGGTCAAGCGCCGAAAGCGGCAGATCCGTCCCTTGCGCGACATCTTTGGTAGGGATGCGCCCAACCTCGGTAGGGGATCAGATCCCCTCCATCAGGGGGCCGATCAGAATCAGCGCCGGACCATCGCTCGCCCCCGCCAAGGCCGCGCCGAGGGTTTCCACCGTCGCCCGGCTCAACCGTTGCTCGGGGGTCGAGACGCTTTCGGCCAGAAGGGCTGGCGTATCCCCCGGCAAACCCGCTGCGATCAGCTTTGAAGACAAGGCCGCAAAGGTCCGTTTTCCCATGAAAATTACCGTGGTCGCCTGCGGATCGGCCAGGGCCGCCAGGTTCAGATCCGCAGGCAAGCCGCCCGAGACATCATGCCCGGTGACAAACTGCACCCGCCGCGCCGTCAGCCTGCGCGTAAGCGGTATCCCCGCCGCCGCCGCCGCCGCCGAGGCGGAGGTGACGCCCGGCACGATCTCGAACCCGACGCCCGCCGCCCGGCAGGCCTCGATCTCTTCCTCCAGCCGGCCGAACAGCCCGCTGTCACCCGATTTCAGCCGCACCACCTTTTGCCCCGACAGCGCGTAATCGACCAGCAGGCGGCTGACCTGATCCTGCTTCGGCGAGACGCGCCCTGCCCTTTTTCCCACCGCCACCAGATCGGCCCCCGCGCGGGCATGCGACAGGATCGGCCCCGAGGACAGATCGTCGAACAGCACCGCATCCGCGGCCTCGATCCGGCGCAGCGCCTTGATGGTCAGAAGCTCGGGGTCGCCCGGGCCGGAAGAGACGAAAGACACGAACCCGTTCATGATGCCCCGGCAATCAGATGGAAATACGACCCCGAGACCAGGCCCCGGTACGACCCGGTTTCAGCCACTTCGGTGCCTTCGGCGTCCTGCACATGCGCCAAAGCCGCGTCGGGTTGGGCGAGGATGGTCGAGTAATGGAACTCATGCCCCCTGAGCCGCGCCCCCGTACCCTGCCCTGGCATCGGCGCAAGCAAGGTGGCCAAGCGATACCCCAGATGCATCCGCCGCTTTTCAAAGCTGGTGACGAGGCCCAAAAGCCCCGCCATCCGGTGCCGCTGCCCGGACTTGTCGAACAAGGCCTCGCCCAGCACCATATAGCCGCCGCATTCGCCGTGGATCGGGCCTGCGAAGCCTTGCAAGCCGGCGCGAAACCGCTCCGCATGGGCCAAGGTCGCGCCATGCAGCTCCGGATAGCCACCCGGCAGCCAGCAAACGTCAGCCTCCGGCGGGGCCTCGTCGGCGAGGGGGGAAAAGGGCAGAACCTCGGCCCCTGCCCTGCGCCAGCCATCGACAAGATGCGGATAAATAAAGGAAAACGCCTCATCCCGCGCCAACGCGATCCTTTGCCCCGGCGGGGTGAGGCGCAAAGGTGCGGCAGGCGCGGGCATCACACCCGCCGCCTCCCGCAGCGCGGCCAGATCGACATGCGCCGCGACCAACCGCGCCGCCTCGTCCAGCAGATGATCCAGCTCCGGCAATTCCTCGGCCTGGACCAGCCCCAGATGCCGCTCCGGCAGCTCGACCGAGGCGAGACGCGGCAGCGCGCCCAGCACGCGGATGCCCGCCGCCTCGATCCCGGCGCGGAGAAGCTTCTCATGCCGCGGCGAGGCGACCTTGTTCAGGACCACCCCCGCCAGCCGCAACCCCGGGCGATAGGTCAGCAGCCCCAGCGCCACCGCCCCCGCCGTCTGCGCCTGCCCCGACGCGTCGATCACCAGAACCACCGGCCAATCCAGATGCAAGGCCAGATCCGCACTCGCCCCGCGCCCCCATTCACCCGGCAAAGCCACCCCGTCATGCAGCCCCATCGAGCCCTCGGCAATGACCAGATCCGCGCCCTCCGCCTTGCCCAGCAGCCCCGCCAC
Source organism: Rhodobacter sp. P2_H5 (assembly GCF_056403335.1). NCBI lineage: Bacteria > Pseudomonadati > Pseudomonadota > Alphaproteobacteria > Rhodobacterales > Rhodobacter > Rhodobacter sp. P2_H5. Next base: position 218,628 of record NZ_JBFUFS010000007.1, read on the forward strand.
CATCCCCAAACCCATGGCCCAGGAATCAAGGTTGAAGGACTCCCGCCCCGTCGCCGCCCGATGAAAGGCCGGGTCGATATAGTCAGGCCCCGACTTGAAGCACTGCACCTTCAACCCCTGCGCCGTGAAGGCCCGCGCCAGACCCAAGGTCAGCAAGGTCTTCCCGCTGCCCGAGGCCGGGGCCGAGATGATCACTCCGCCGGTCATTCAGGAAACCGGGGTGCGGTGCCGCGCGGGCGGTACCGGCGGTCGTAGTCGTCGGCGTAAAGCCGGCTTTCGTCAAAACCCTCTGCCGCCAAGGCCTTGCCGACCAGAATGAGGGCGGTGCGGTCGATCTCCGGCCCGACATCGGCTTCGATCGAGGCCAAACTCCCCCGCACGATCCGCTGATCCGGCCAGGTCGCGCGCCAGACCACCGCCACCGGGCATTCCGCGCCATAGTACGGTGTAAGTTCCGCCACCACCTGCGCCAAAGCATGCACCGACAGGTGTATGGCCAGCGTCGCCCCGGTCGCGGCAAAGGCGGCCAGAGTCTCACGCTCCGGCATCGCCGAGGCGCGGCCCGAAGTCCGGGTCAGGATCACGCTTTGCGCAAGGCCAGGCAGCGTCAACTCCACCCCCAAGGCCGCCGCCGAAGCCGCAAAAGACGGCACCCCCGGCGTCACGTCATAAGAAATCCCCAAAGCACGCAGGCGCCGCAGCTGCTCGCCCATCGCCGACCAGACCGACAGATCCCCGGAATGGAGTCGCGCAACGTCCAGCCCCGCAGCATCAGCGGCGGCAATCTCGGCCACGATCGCATCGAGCGACATCGCCGCCGTGTTGACGATCCGGCACCCCGGCGGGCAATGCGCCAGTACCCCCTCGGGCACCAAAGACCCGGCATAAAGACAAACCGGCGAAGCGGCGATCAGATCGCGTCCGCGCAGGGTCAGCAGATCCGCCGCCCCCGGCCCCGCGCCAATGAAATGCACCGTCATGCCGCACCCTCTGCAACCGCGACCACCGCCATGCCATCCGGCCCGGTCCGCCGCGTCATCACCAGCCGGGCGCCCGGACCCGCCACCGCCAGCGCAGAAGCCTCCGAGACCGAGCCGGTGCCATATTCCGTCATCACCCGGGGCGATCCCTCGATGCCCTGCGCGGCCAAAGCGGCCCGCGAAACGCCATGAACTTTCACGCCCAACTCCTGCGCCAGCCTCATTAATCCCGGTTCACGCAGTTTGTCCTCGGCCGTGGCCAGCACGTCGAACTTGCCCGCCAAAGCCAGCACCGCCCGCAGGCTCTCCGCCGAGACGCCGCGCCGAAAGCCCAAGCCCGCAACTCTCATCTGACCACACTCCACTGCACCACAAGGCGGGACGCCTCCCAGCCGCGCTTTGCCCCCAGCGCGCCGGCTTCCGCCAGATCGATCCGCATCAGATGCCCGCCCTTCGCGCCATGCCAGGCGTAAAGCAGGGCCTCCGTCTCCAGCGTCACCGCGTTCATCACCAACCGGGCGCCGCTGGGCAGCAGGGCCCAAAGCGCCTGCAGCAGCGACTCCGAGGCGCCGCCGCCCACGAAGACCACATCCGGCGTGGGCAGGCCAGACAAAACCTCGGCGGCCGCGCCCGGGTGCAGGGTCCAGCGATGCGCCAGACCAAAGGCGGCGGCATTGGCGGCGGCACGGGCACCCCGCGTCGCGTCCGCCTCGACCGCATGGGCGACGCTGCCCGGCGCGGCGAGCAGAAACTCGATCGAAACGCTGCCCGAACCCGTGCCCAGATCCCACAGCACCTCGCCCCCACGCGGCGCCAGCGCCGAAAGCGTCAGCGCCCGGACCGGACGTTTGGTGATCTGGCCGTCATGGTCAAAAAGGTCGTCCGGCAGGCCAGAGGCGCGGGGCATTCCCTGCCCCACGCAATCCACCGCCACTGCAACCGGGGCGAAAAATTCTTGTTGTCCAACCTCTTGGACCGTGATCTTGATGATCCGCTCGCGCCCGCCCCCCAAGGCTTCCATCACCCAAAGCGTCGATTGACCAAAGCCCTGCGCCACAAGATAAGCGCCGAGTTCTCCCACCGCCGCCCCATCGCGCAAGAGGCAGATCACCTGCTGCCCCCGCGCCAGAACCGGACGGAGCCGGGTCAGCGGTGCTGCATGAAGGCCCAGGCACAGCACCTCCTCCAGCCGCCAGCCCAAGGCGTTGGCAGCCAGCTGAAAGGTCGAAGGAGCAGGATAGCTGACCCATTCATCCGCCCGCAAATGCCCGGTCAAAGACCCGCCCGCCCCGTACCAGAACGGGTCGCCCGAAGCGAGCACCGCCACCCGTTTGCCCCGCGCCGCCAGCACCGGAGCCACCGAAAACGGCACCGGCCAGACCTGCCCCTCGATCCCCAAAAGCGCCAGATGCCGCGGCGCGCCAAAGACGATTTCCGCGCTGTCCAGCGCCTGACGGCTTGCGGAGGTCAGGCCGGACGGTCCATCCTCGTTGACACCGATGATCGAAACCCAAGGCTCAGCCATGACCCGCGTCCTTCTGCTTGGCGGCACCACCGAAGCCTCGGCCATGGCGAAAGCCTTGGCGGATCAAGGGGTTCCGGCCATCTTCTCTTACGCCGGTCGAACCGAGGCGCCCAAGGCCCAGCCCCTGCCCGCCCGCATCGGTGGTTTCGGCGGCGTCAGCGGCCTCGTGACCTGGCTGCAGGCCGAGGCGATCACCCATGTCATCGACGCGACCCATCCCTTCGCCGCCCAGATGAGCCGCCACGCGGTGGAGGCCGCAAGTCTGGCCGGCCTGCCCCTGCTGGCACTGGAGCGCGAACCCTGGCGCGCCACGCCCGAGGATCGCTGGACCCCGGTGCCCGACATAGCCGCCGCCGTCGCCAGCCTGCCTCGCGATCCGGCCCGGGTCTTTCTCGCGATCGGTCGCCAACACCTTGAGGACTTTGCTGCAAGTCCCCAGCATCATTACATTTTGCGCCTTGTCGATCCGCCGGTCGACCCCTTGCCCTTGCCCCAATGCAGCGTGCTTGTGGCGCGCGGCCCCTTCACGCTGGAAGGTGATCTTGACCTGATGCGCGCCCACCAGGTGACCCATATCGTCGCAAAAAACGCCGGCGGTGCTGGCGCGCGCGCCAAGCTTGACGCTGCGCGCCAGCTGGACCTGCCGGTAATCATGATCGACCGCCCCGCCGTGCCCGAAAGGCCCCGCGTTGAGACGGTGGATGAGGTTCTGCGCTGGCTCTCTCATCCGGCAAACCTTGGCGTATAGACAAATTCGCCGACCCTTCTGGTCGCCGAATTGCCAAGGATGACCACCGTCCGCATATCCGCCATTTCGGGCAACGCCGCGCCCAGAGTCACGGTCCGCAGGCTTTGCTCAGGCGTCGAAACCGCCCGCGCGAAGGAAATAAGTCTGTCAGGCCCGCAGCTTGCACGCAAAACCTCCAGTGCCTTGGCGAAACCCTCCGGTCGGCTGGCCGAGCGTGGGTTGTAGAAGGCCATCGCCAGATCGGCCTCGGCGGCGAGCCGCAGGCGGCGTTCGATCAAGGACCATGGTTTGAGGTTGTCCGACAGGTTGATGCAGCAGAAATCATGGCCCAAGGGCGCACCCAAGGCGGCGGCCGCGGCCAGCATGGCGGTGATTCCAGGCAAAACGGCGATCGGCAAAGCTTTCGCCTCGGGCATCGTCTCCAGCGCCTCGAAGACCGCCGAGGCCATGGCAAAAACCCCGGGGTCACCTGAAGAAACCACCACAACCCTCTGACCTTGCAGCGCCATTTCCAAAGCATGGCGCGCGCGGTCCAGCTCCACCCGGTTGTCGGAGGGATGCAAGGTCAACCCCGGTCGCGCCGGAATCCGCGCGACATACGGGATATATCCCACGATATCCGTGGCTTGCGCCAAAGCAGTGGAGACTTCGGGCGTCACCATCGCCTCGGCCCCCGGGCCAAGGCCCACGATGTCCAGACGGCCGCTCACTCCACCACCTCGGGGCGGCGGCCCTGGCCGTGGACCAGGACAATCGCGAAATAGGGGCATTGGCTGGCATCGGCCTCGACCAGACGCTGGATGCGCTGGTTGGGCATGGTGCCGGCCTCGACCAGCCAGGCCGATTCCAGCCGGCCGGATACTTCCAAAGCGCGGCGGATTTTCGGCAAATTGCGCCCCGTTTTCATCACCACCAAGGCATCGGCCTGGCTCATCAGCCGGGCCAGATCAGGCTCCGGCAAGGTGCCCATCAGGACCGTCATCACATCGTCGCCCCAGGTGATCGGCATGCCCGTGGCCGTCCAGCAGCCCGACATGCCGGTGATTCCGGGGATGATCTCCATCTCAACAACGCCTGACAAGCGGCTGTAAAGATGCATGAAAGAGCCGTAAAAGAAAGGATCTCCCTCGCACAGCACCACCACATCCGAGGCTTCGGCCAAGACCTTCAGCCGTGCGGCCCAGGTGTCATAGAACCGCGCCAGGGCGTCGTTGTATTCGGGGCTGTCAAAGGGCAATTCGGTCGTGACCGGATATTCCATCGCATGTTCGACGGCATCGGCGCGCAACATCCCGTTGACGATGCGCCGCGCCTGACCGGCCCGCCCGGCCTTGCGGAAATAGGCGACTTGCGTCGCCTGGCCCACCGCCCGATGCGCCCGCAGGCTCATCAGATCGGGGTCGCCGGGGCCGAGGCCCGTGCAGATGATCTTGCCCATGCTATTCCTTCCGGCTGGCCAAGGCGTTGACCGCCGCCACCGTGATCGCCGAGCCGCCAAGCCGCCCAGCCACCACCATCGCAGGCACCGGCAGATCCTGCATCAGCGCCTCTTTCGATTCCGCAGCGCCGACAAAGCCCACCGGACAACCGATGATCGCCGCAGGCCGAGGGCAAGCTTCGTCTTGCAACATGTTGAGAAGGTGAAACAAAGCGGTTGGCGCATTGCCGATCGCCACCACCGCGCCCGCCAGATGTGGCCGCCAGAGTTCCAGCGCCGCGGCGCTGCGGGTGTTGGACATTTCCCGCGCAAGATCGGGGACACGCGGGTCCTGAAGGGTGCAGATCACCTCGTTCCTGGCCGGCAGACGGCTCCGCGTGATGCCCTCCGAGACCATCCGCACGTCGCAAAGGATCGGCGCGCCGCCCTCCAGCGCCGCCCGCGCCGCAATCGCCATGCCGGGAGAGAAGTGGACATGCGCCTCCAGGCCCACCATCCCGGCGGCGTGGATCATGCGGACGGCCACCACTTCTTCCTCAGGGGTGAAGCGCGCCAGATCGGCTTCGGCCCGGATCATGGCAAAGCTTCGCAGGTAGATCGCAGCGCCGTCGGTTTCGTAAAGATGTTTCATGACAGTGCCTTGCGGATGGTTTTCAAAGTGATTTCTTCAGCGGGATGGACGGGTCCCAGCCCGCCCGCCCTGGCCCCCGGCAGAAGGGCAAAGCCCTGCCGCGTCGCCGAAAGCGTCAGGTCAGCCGGGCCGGGATGGGCGCACCCCTTGCCGCAGCCCGAGACATGCAGGATCTTGCCGTCCGGCACCGCCGCCGCCAGCCGCCGCGCGAGCGCGCGCGTCGGTTGCAGGGCCTGCGGGCAACCGGGCGCGCCGGTGCAGGCCAGAACGCGCAGCCTTGGGTCGGAGGCCTCGGTGATCAGCCCTGCTCCCGTCGCAGCCCCGGCGAGCAACAGCGCCATCCGCCAGGGTGTGACGCGCAGTCCCTGACAACGCCAGGCCAAATCCGCAAGAACTTCGGCCCGCAAGATCCCGAATTCAAAGCCGATCATCGCCCCCAGCGGCGTGCTCCCCGGCTGGGCGGTAGCGGCCTTGGGGGCCGGCGGAACAGTGGTATCGAAGGGCAGATCGGCGAGATGGGTCGCCATTCGCCCGCGCCCCTCCTTGACCCCGCCAGAGGTCACAAACCATTCCGCCATCTGCATGGCCAGCGGCACGGCGGTGGTCAAAGTCACCTCCTGCCCGCCCAAGGCGCCATCGGCGCGCAGTATCAATCCGCCCGACGCAGACCTTTCAAGGCGGATATCGGCGGAGGTATCGGCCAAGACGCGGCTCGTCCCCAGATCCAGCGCGAATCCAAATTTCCCCGGCAGATCAGGCCCTTGGCGCAGGGCGTTATAAAGGTCCTGTGCCAGATGTCGCACCTCCTCCCCTTGCCAGAAGGGCGAGATCACGACGTTGCGGTGACGCTCGCTGTCGGCATCGGGGTCGATCAGGCCGAGGGCGTCGAGGTCGGCGATCAGGCCAGCGTGGCTGGCCTGCGTGACACCGCGCAACTGCACATTGGCCCGGGCGGTCAATTCGATGATGCCGTTGCCGTGGCGCAGCGCCGCAGCCGCGATCCCGCGCAGCTGGTCGGGCGAAAGCTCGGCCAGACGCGGCCTGATCCGCACCACTAGACCATCGCCGGATTCCATCGGGCGCAGCGCGCCGGGGCACCAGCCTTTGACTGCGAAATCAACCATTTACACGCTCCACTTCCATCGCGATGGAATTGTGTCGCGTTTGCCAGAGCCCCGCCTCGCGCAGGCGCAGGAAGCAGTCCTGCATCGCGGAAAGTGCCGCCGGGTTCGCCTCGGCCAGGAAGGCGCGCAGATCCTCGCGGCCCAGGGTTGCGCGGTGGTAAAGGTCGAAGAGATGCGCGGGCACGACCTGGGCCAGATGGGCAAAGGCGGCCATGTGGTCGAGGGTCGCGGCAATCTCGGCGGCACCGCGGAAACCGTGGCGCATCATGCCCTCGGCCCAGGCCGGGTTGGCGGCGCGGGCGCGGACCACGCGGGCAATTTCTTCAGGCAGGGTACGGGCTTGCGGGGCGTCGGGTCGCGTGGCGTCAAGGTGGTAAAGCGTCGGTTTGGCCGCGCCAAGCCGCGCCATGGCGGCGGCAAAACCGGCCTCGTGCGCGGCGTAATCCTGCGCCAGAAGCACATCGGTTTCCGGCAGGTCCTGGGCGTGGATGAAACTGTCGGCCCGGCGCAGCTGCGCCTCGAGTGCGGCGCGTTCGGGGCGCGATTGCCCGTCCTGACCGATCGCCCAGGCAGAGGCCGCAAGCCAGGCCTCGCCCGCCGCCTGCCGCGCCTCGGGCGAGAAGTCGTCCTGGCCCATCCCGAGGCCATAGCGCCCGGGTTCGGGGGCAAAGACACGCGGCGTGGCGTTGAGATAGGGGTTGTCCTCGGGCGCCTCATCGCGGGCGGCCAAAGCTGCGGCGCCGGTTTCGAAAAGCTGCGCAAGGCCCGGGAAAATATCACGGAACAGGCCAGAGACCCGCAGCGTCACATCAATCCGCGGCCGGCGCAACAGGGCGAGCGGGATCACCTCGACGCCCGAAACCCTTGCGGCATTTTCGTCCCAGAGCGGCGCCAGACCCGCCAGATGCAGCGCCATGGCGAAATCCTCGCCCGCCGTCCGCATCGTGGCCGAACCCCAAAGGTCAACGACAAGCCCCTGCGGGTAATCGCCATGGTCCTGCAGGTGGCGGCGGATCAGCTCCTCGGCCAGTTTGATGCCCTGGGCATGGGCGCTGCGCGAGGGCACGGCGCGGGGGTCGACGGCGTAAAGGTTGCGCCCGGTCGGCAGCACGTCCAGCCTGCCCCGGTTGGGCGAACCAGCCGGACCCGCCGGCACCCTTTGGCCGTCAAGCGCGGTCAGGAGGCCCTGCCGTTCAGACTCGCCCTGCGGGCCGCGGCCAAAGATGTGCAACCCGTCGCCGTATTGGCTTTCCTTGATGTCGCAGACGAAACGGTCGATCCTTGTGATCGCCTCGGCCGGGGAGGCGTTGGCGGGCAGGTCGAGATCGGCCTCGACCCCTTGGGCCTGCGCCTCGTCACGGATGGCGCGGATCAGGCGGTCGCGCCGGGCCGGGTCGATGCCATCGGCGGTGGAATATTCGTCCAGAAGCCGTTCCAAGGATTGCAGATTCTGCGGCGTCCCGGCCTCGGCCAGGGGCGGCGGCATATGGCCGAGGGTGACGGCGCCGATGCGGCGCTTGGCCTGGGCGGCCTCGCCCGGGTCGTTGACGATAAAGGGGTAGATGACCGGCAAGGGGCCGATCAGCGCCTCGGGCCAGCAGGTGGCGGACAGCGCCACCGACTTGCCGGGCAGCCATTCCAGCGTGCCATGGGCGCCCATATGGATCAGCGCGTCGATGCCTTGCGCGCGCAGCCAGAGGTAGAAGGCGACGTAAGAATGCCGCGGCGTGGCGGCCATGTCGTGGTATTCCGCCTCGCGCTGAGCGTTCCTTCCGCGTTCGGGTTGCAGGGCTACAAGGACATTGCCGCGCCGCAGGCTCGGGAAATGGAAGGCGCCATCGCGGGCCAGAGGGTCGTCTTCGGGCGCACCCCACAGGTCAAGCGCGGTGTGAAGGTTTTCCGGCAAGTCCGCAAGCGCGTTGAGGTATTCCGATATCGGCCAGGCGGCGGTCTGATGCTGAAGCGCCGCGGCGGCAAGGGGCGCCGGGTCGGTCGCATAGCCTGCCGCCTGCAGGTCGGCCAGCACCGCCTCGGTCGAGGCCAGGGCATCAAGGCCCACGGCATGGGCCATCTGATGCGCGCGGCCGGGATAGGTCGACAGGATCAACGCCAGCTGCCGCTCGCCCGGGGCCTTTTGCGCAAGGCTCACCCAGGCCTGCACGCGGCGCACCACGGCTTCCACCCGCTGGGGATCGGCGCGGTGGGCGAAGCGTGCGAATTGCAGGTCGGGGTCGCGTTGACCGGGCGATTTGAAGCTGACCACCCCGGCGAGCAGCCGCCCATCAACCTCGGGCAGGACGACATGCATGGCGAGATCGGCAGGCGACAGGCCGCGCATCGAGCTGGCCCAGTCGCGCCGCCGTGCGGTGGACAGCGCCACCTGAAACACCGGACAGCCGACATCGAGGGGCGAGGCGCCGTCCGGCCCCTTGGCCGAAAAGGCGGTGGCGTTGACGATCGCCAGCGGGGCGGCACCTTGCAGGGCCTGCGCCATCCAAAGTGCTGCGGGCCCCTTCAGGCTGGGCGCGAAAAGGCCGAAGGCCGGCAGGCCCGCAGCCCGCAGCGCCTGGATCAGTGCATCCACTGGCGCCGTATCGGCCGAGGTCAGATAGGAGCGGTAGAAGACCACCGCCACGCCACCCTGTGAAGGAGCTGGTACAACCCCCTGACCGGGCTCATAAAACCCGCAGTCCGGCACCAGCTTTTCCCCCGGGACCGGCCCGGCGTACAACCCCGCCGCAAGTGCCAGCTGCGCCAGCGCCGCTTGCGCCGCCACGGCCCCGCCAGCATCGCAGAGTGCGGTCAGCCGCCGCAGGGTGGAAACCGGCAGCGTCGAAAGCTGGTCAAGCCGCGCATCCTCGCGCCCATCGGCGGGCAGGATCGCCAGCGCGATGCCGCGCCGCCGCGCCAGATCGGCGAGGGAGGCGAGGCCATAAGGCCAATAAGCCTCGCCACCAATCAGCCTGACCAGAATCGCCTTGGCGCCCGAGGCGGTCTTGTCGACATAGGTGTCGACCGAGACCGGATGGCGCAGCGCCACCAGGTTGCAAAGCCGCAGGCCGGGCAGCTTGCCTTTGCCGCGGTGCCAGCCCGCCGCAAAGGCGCCCAGGTCACTGTCCGAGAAGGACAAAACCACCATTTCCGCAGGGTCCTGGCCCGGGTCGAACGGGGTCGCCGTCTCCTCCAGGCCATGACTTTCGCGGAAGGTGACGTGCATCTCAGGCCACCAGATCCAGGACGCCCAACACGCGGCGGATGGCGGTCTCGTCGATGTCGCCGGCCTCGGCGATCACCACCAGATGCGAGCTGCGCGGGGTTGCGCCCCACAGTTGGTCATATTGCGTGCGGATGCGCTCGCCCACCGCCTGGACCAGCAGCCGCATCGGCTTGCCCTTGACCGCGACATAGCCCTTGACGCGCAGGATCTTCTGCTCGCGCGCCAGGCGCAGGATGGCGTCGGTCAAAGCCTCGACCGAGGCGACCTCGGCCAGATCGACCACGGTGGAGTTGAAGTCGTCATGCTCGTGGTCGGCCTCGCCGTCGTGATGGCTGGGGCGACCGGCAAGGTCATCCTCGGCGGCGGCATTCAGCCCGAGGATCACGCGGGGGTCGATGATGCCTTCCGACATCGTCAGGATCGGCAGCTTGCGACCCTTCTCGGCGGCCTCAGCCTCGACTACGGCACGCGCCGCAGCCACGCCCGCCTCACCCGCCAGATCGGCCTTGGTCAGCAGCACGATATCGGCGCAGGCGATCTGGTCTTCAAAGACCTCGCCCAAGGGCGTGTCATGTTCACCCGCCGCAATCTGCGCCGCGGTCAGCTCGCCCGCGAAATGGCCCGAGGCCACGGCTTCGGCATCGGCCAGGGTGATCACGCCATCGACGGTGATCAGGCTGCGAATACCCGGCCAGTCGAAGGCTTTCAACAAGGGCTTGGGCAAAGCCAGACCTGAGGTTTCGATCAGGATATGGTCGGGGCGCTTCGGCAGGGCCAGAAGCGCCTCGATCGTCGGGATGAAATCCTCGGCCACGGTGCAGCAGATGCAGCCATTGGCGAGTTCCACGATATTCTCCGTCGGGCAATTCTCATCGGCGCAGGAGCGCAGGATATCGCCATCCACCCCCACGGTGCCGAATTCATTGACCAGAACGGCCAGGCGCTTGCCCTGCGGATTGGCCATCAGATGCCGGATCAGCGTGGTTTTCCCCGCGCCGAGGAAGCCGGTGATCACCGTCACGGGGATTTTTGCAAGATCGGTCATTCAAGCCTCCAGTTTTTCGGAAGAGAGCGGGGGAATGCGGGCGATGGATTGTTTGCGGAAGATCACCGGGCGTTCGCGCCACGGCACCAGGCCATCCGCGGTGCGCGCATAGGCCGCAGCCCCGGTGAGGATATCGGCGGCGTTTTCCTCCGTCATCCGGCCATAGACATAGCCCCAGGCGCCGGCCTTGGACAGGGCCACCGAAGCGCCGGTGTTGCAGGAGGAAAGGCAATCGACGGGCAGGACCTCGACCCCCTCGGGCACAGGAAGGGCGGCAATCGCAGCCCAAAGCCGGGCGCCCATGCAGGGGCCCTCTTCGGCCAGTCCGGCCTTGCAGGTCATGCAGATATGCAGTCGCGCGGTCATGTTCCTCCTGAAGGGAATGCCGCGAAAAGGGGGAAAACCCCCAACTCGCCACGGCACACCCCGTCCGTCAAAGTTCGTCCAGTGCTGGCAGGTCTCCCGGCTTGCGGAGCTGGGTTTCCCCCGGTCGCCCGCCTTCCCGGTTTCCCAGTGGCTTGGACGACCTCTCCGGTCACGGTCGCGGGGGCGGCTGCATCCCAGGTTTTCACCTGTCGCATTCCCTTTTCGCCTGTCGTAAGAGTATCAGTCTCAAAACGGGCACCAGCACCGCCTCACCTCTGGCAGGATGGGCGCATAACGTCAAGGACACGAGCCGCCATGTCATCTGTTGAAACCGACACACCCCTGCAAAACCCGGTTGATCCGGATGCGCGCCACAATGCCAAGATGGCCAAGAAGAAGGCCGCGCGCGACAAGATCATGGCGGGCAAGGCCGGGGATCATGGGTTGATCATCGTCCACACCGGCACCGGCAAGGGCAAATCCTCCTCCGGCTTCGGGATGATCCTGCGCTGTGTGGCCCACGAGATGCCCTGCGCGGTCGTGCAGTTCATCAAGGGCGCCTGGGACACCGGCGAGCGGCGCTTGCTGACCGAAAACTTCTCCGACCTCTGCGAATTTCACGCCATGGGCGAGGGTTTCACCTGGGAGACTCAGGACCGCGCCCGCGACATCGCCGCGGCGCAAGCCGGCTGGGCCAAGGCCAAGGACCTGATCCGCGACCCCGACATCCGCTTTGTCCTCTTGGACGAGATCATCATCGCGATGCGCTACGACTACATCAACGTCGATGAGGTCGTGGCGTTTCTCAAGGCCGAAAAGCCGCCCCTGACCCATGTCTGCCTGACCGGCCGCGGCGCCTCGGAAGCCTTGATCGAGGCGGCGGATCTGGTCACCGAGATGACCCTGGTGAAGCACCCCTTCCGCTCCGGCATCAAGGCACAGCCGGGGGTCGAGTTTTGAAGCTGATCGCCTGGGATTTCGACGGCGTGCTGAACCGCGGCTATGCCCACGGTTTTGAGGAATGGCAAAGAACCTTCGAGGTTGATCTGGGCGTCTCAGCCAAGGATTTCACCGATTTCGTCTATAACGAGCGCAATTTTGTCCCCGTGCTGACCGGGCAGCTCGACCTGATGGCGCTGATGGCCGATTATGTCAGCACCTATGCCGTGCCCCACGAACCGCGCGCGGTGCTGGATTACTGGCTGGCCAAGGATGCCAATCCCGACGCCCAGGTGTTGGGCTGGCTGCAGGCCTGCGCCCTGCCCGGCGTCATCGCCACCAACAACGAGACCCACCGCGCCGACCATATCTGGCACAAGATGGGGTTTGCGCGCCATTTCAACCATATCTTCGCCTCGGGCCGCATGGGGGTGAAGAAACCCGACCCCGCCTTCTTCGCGCAGATCGAGGCCTGGTCAGGCCATGCGCCCGAAGATATCCTGCTGATCGACGACGCCGAAAAGAACATCGCAGCCGCCCGGGCGCGCGGCTGGCAGGTCTTTCACTTCACCGACGAAACCCGGGCGCGCTTGCCTGAGGTTCTGGGGATAGACGCATGAATTCCTTCATGATTCAGGGCGCAGGCTCCAATGTCGGGAAATCCTTGATCGTGGCGGGGCTGTGCCGGGCGGCGCGGTTGCGCGGGCTGTCTGTGGCCCCCTTCAAACCGCAGAACATGTCCAACAACGCCGCCGTGACGGTCGACGGCGGCGAGATCGGCCGCGCCCAGGCGCTACAGGCGCTGGCCTGCGGGTTGCAGCCGCATACCGACATGAACCCGGTGCTTCTGAAACCCGAATCCGAGGTCGGCAGCCAGGTCGTCGTGCAGGGCAAGCGCGTCGCCACCGTCAAGGCGCGCGATTATGCCGCGCTGAAGCCCAGCCTGATGGCCCCGGTTCTGGAGAGTTTTCAGCGGCTTAACGCAAGCCATGATCTGGTGATCGTCGAAGGCGCAGGCTCGCCCGCCGAGGTCAACCTGCGCTTGGGTGACATCGCCAACATGGGCTTTGCCGAGGCCGCAGATGTGCCGGTGGTTCTGGTCGGCGACATCGACCGTGGCGGCGTCATCGCCCAGATGGTGGGCACCCAAGCCGTGCTGTCGCCCGATGACAATGCCCGGATCAAAGGCTTCCTGATCAACAAGTTCCGCGGCGATCCTCGCCTTTTTGACGAGGGCTACAAGCTGATCGAATCCCGCACCCGCTGGCAAGGCTTCGGCGTCCTGCCCTATTTCCCGCAAGCCTGGCGCCTGCCCGCGGAAGACGCGCTCGATATCGTGGCCTCGACCGGCGCGGGCCTGAAGATCGCCTGCCTGCAACTCACGCGCATCGCCAATTTCGACGACCTCGACCCGCTGAAATCCGAACCCGGGCTTCAGGTCCAGATGATCCGCGCCGGCGAGGCGATCCCCGGTGATTGCGCCCTGGTGATCATCCCCGGCAGCAAATCAACCCGCGGCGACCTTGCCTTCCTGCGCGCCCAGGGCTGGGACATTGACCTCGCCGCCCATCACCGGCGCGGCGGTCGGATCTTGGGGATTTGCGGCGGATATCAGATGCTTGGAACCCAGGTTTCAGACCCCGAAGGCATCGAGGGTCCGGCGGGCACCACCCCGGGACTCGGCCTTCTCGACATCACCACCACCATGACGCCCGACAAACGCCTGACCCGCACCACGGCCGTCCATGCCGCCTCGAACCTGCCGATTGACGCCTATGAAATCCACATCGGCCGCTCCGAAGGCCCCGACCGCGCCCGCCCCTTCGCCTTGATCGACGGCGCGCCCGAGGGCGCCACCTCCGCCGATGGCCGCGTCATGGGCAGCTATCTGCATGGCATGTTCGCCGGCGACGCTTTTCGCGCCGCCTTCCTGACCAGCCTCGGCCTGCCTGCCAGCCACCGCGACCACGGCGCCGAGGTTGAGTCGACGCTCGACGCCCTCGCAGCCCATCTCGAAGCGCATCTCGATGTCGCTGGCCTCCTGAGCCTCGCCGGCCGGTAGCAACTGTCTTTCAGGCTTTGGTTTGGTTGTAGTCTTTGCCTGTTTTGACCATTGCGTTGAGAATTGTCAGGAGTTTTCTTGCGCAGGCGATGATGGCGACTTTTGTCGGTTTTCCGGCGGCGGCGAGTCGTGCTCTGAAGGCTTTGATGTTCGGATCGTGGCGTGAGGCGATGAGGCCGGCCAGGTAGAGGCTGCGTCTGATGG